>CAZLEC010000656.1:0-2796 GCA_964558245.1 uncultured Burkholderiales bacterium
GGGGTGCTCGCAGTCGTGCATCGCCAACACGCGGCGGTGACCGCACCGCCCTCGACGTCGACGACGCGACCCGGAGTCAAAGACTGCACCGCGCCCGCGCTCACCCTGAACCAGCGCATCGCCTGCCGCAGGAGAAACCACCCCTACGTGCCGCACTACAGCAACGTCGGTTCGGGCACCGACGGCCTGCCCACCCCGGCCCAGCAGGCCGCCCTCGCGCGGGAGAAGACGCAGTACGACCCCGCGGAGGTGCAGCTCCTGTTGAATCAGGCCAAGGCCAACGGCAACGTCCCCACCGACCAGGCGTTGGTCTCGGCGCTCGAGTTCCGCAACGCGTGCCGGCAGCTGCTCGTCGCGGCAACTGTGGCCGACTCGCTACCGCGCGACCGGATCGCGGCGGTTGTCGATCCGATCATGGAGCCGGAGGTCGCCCGCCTCACCGCGCGCACCACGGCCGGATCGACCAGCAATCAACTCTTCGAGCAGGACACGAAGGAGATCATCGCGGGTCACGCCGGGGCAGTTCGGCACGAGCTCGGGCGACACCTCTGCATCGGCGTGATCGCGCCGCAACCCTGAACCGCGCGGGTCTTGTCAGTGTCCTTCGAGGGCGAGCGTGTAAGAAAGCACGTTGACGGACGCTCTCGTCGCGCCGATGGAGCCGAGCGCGAACTTCACCCGCACGGAGTCGAGGATGGCGAGCTCGTTCGGCGCCCACACGGTCGTGTAGGTCGCGGCCGCTCCCATCGGCGGGAGCTTGATCGGCGTCGGCGCGCTGGGTCCGAGCGCGTTCAAATAGGCCGTGACGTAGACGGCTCGCTTCTGCGTGGCCGCGGGGGTGAGGTGGAGGTAGGCGGCCATTTGCTTCAGGCGCTTGTTCTCCGCGTTGGTCCACGAGACCGTCACCGACCGCCGGGGAACGACTCCGGAGAGAGCGAGCGTTTGTGAGTAGACGCCGCTGCCGACCCCGACGGTGGCACAGTGGTCGGTGGTGCACGAAACGCCGTCGAGCGAGCTGACGTTCTGTGGGCCCGACGAGTTCGGGCTCGGTGTGATGGCCCAGGTCGACCCGTTCCAGGTCTCCACCAACGTCCGCAGGATCTCACTGTGCGAGCTGTACTCCGCGGCGGTACCGACCGCGACGCAACTCGTCGCGCTCGGGCACGACACCGCGGCCAAGGCACTGACGTAGAACCGAGTTGTGTAATTCGGGCTGTGCATGATCGACCAACGAGTGCCGTTCCACGTCTCGACCAGCGTTACCCCCGGTGCGGCTCCGCCCACCGCGAAGCAGCTCGTCACGCTCGAGCACGACACCGCCGTGAGGAACGGGTTGAAGTCGGATCCGTGCGTAGGACTCGGCGTGATCGCCCAACGTTGCCCGTTCCAGTTCTCGATCAGCCGCAACGTGATCGAGTTGGGGAGCGTGACACTCCCGACGGCATCGCAGTAGGTAGGCGTCGGGCACGACACGCCCGTCAGCAGGCTGTGCGATCCGAGGGGCTGGTCGTGGACGTGCATGACCGACCAGTGCGTTCCGTCCCAGGTCTCCCCCAGCCCCGAGGTGGTGGGGCCGTCACTCGTCTCACCGACCGCGACGCAACGCATGGCGCTCGGACACGACACGCTGAGGAGGTCGCCTTGAATCTCGGCGCGCGGGCTCGGCGTGCGGGACCAGTCCGTTCCGTTCCAGGTCTCGACGAGCGGTTGGCCGTTGTGACCGTCGAAATAGGTGCCGACCGCGACGCAATGCGTTGCCGAGACGCACGACACCGAGTTGAGCGAAGCCGAGCTCCCGACGTAGGGGCGCGGCGCGACGGTCCAGACGTTGTGGCTCCACGTCTCGGCCAGCGCGTAACGACCGTCGCTGCCGACGGCGACACAACGCGACGAGGTCGGACACGAGACGCCCGCCAGGGAGGCTTGCACCGTCGAGGTCGGCGTCGGCGTGATCGACCACGTGGGTGGCGACGCGGTCTCCGAGCCCGCCGCGAACGCCGGCGCCGGAGTCACCACCAGCGACGCGGCCGACACCACGACGAGAGCTGCACGACCCGTGACCCGCAGTGGAAGTCTCACTTCCGGCCGCCCTTCTGCGCTGCTGCCCGCGTCGCGCCGAACTCACGTTACGCCCGCGTCACATGCCGGGTGGACCGGCGTCGACCACATCGAGCGACAGGTCCAACGGATCGAAATAGATGAGCCCCTCCATCCACCACGTCGCGCCCGCCTCTGCGAGGCCGGCCAGGTCGACGTTCTTGGGTTCGGGGTCGGGCCACGCCGAGCTGGCATTGCCGCGGACCG
Organism: uncultured Burkholderiales bacterium; assembly: GCA_964558245.1. GTDB lineage: Bacteria > Actinomycetota > Acidimicrobiia > IMCC26256 > PALSA-610 > JBBQER01. The sequence continues at coordinate 2,305 of CAZLEC010000656.1, forward strand.
CGACGTCGAACGGCGCGTCCGCGTCGGCGTGGAGGCCTGCGCCGCGGAGCTCCTCGAGAAGAGCAGCCACTTCTTCTGCAGCCGCCTCGTGGTCTTCGGGGTTGTAGTAGATGCCATCGGCCCTCACCGCGCGCGCGACAACGCCGGGACTCGCATTCGAGGCGGCCATCCAGACGGGTATGCGGTGCGGCTCGGGACCGGCGGTCTGGATCTCGACGTCGTAGTGAGGTCCGTGATGGCTGAGCGCCGACCCCGACCACATCGCCCGGACGACCTCGAGCCCTTCGTCGAGCATCGCCTTGCGCTCGGCCATCTTTGCGGCCTCGCCGAAACGTGTGAAGTCGCCGGTTTCGTCGGCGCCCAGACCCGCGCCGAACACGAGGCGTCCACCGGACAAGCGGCTGACGGTCGATGCCTGCCGCGCTACGACCCACGGCCTTCGCCGCGGCAACGGCGTGACCATCGGTCCGATCAGGATCGACTGCGTCGCAC
>CAZLEC010000657.1:0-2786 GCA_964558245.1 uncultured Burkholderiales bacterium
AAATTAGCTCAAAGCCGAATCAGCGTGCCGGGCGGGCTACCGTGACCCAGTGGGCAGGTGCAGATCCGCAGGCCCGGTCGGCGTCGACAGGAAGGTGCGTGATGGAGGGCCGGAGGTCGCAGCCGCATCAAAGCAGCCTGCAGTCGACGCTCTCGGCGCTGTCGTCGCCCATTCGCCGGGAGATCCTGGCCCTCATCTGGGACCGCGACCTGCCGGCCGGTGAGATCGCCGCCGCGTTCCACGTGACCGCACCCACCATCTCCCAACATCTCGCCGTGCTGCGCGATGCCGGGCTGGTCACGATGGAGGTCGACGGCAACTTCCGGCGGTACCGCGCCCGCCGCGAGGTCGTGCGGAACCTGCACGCGAACCTCTGGGCCGACTCCTCCAAGTGGACGCCGGCCGACGATCTGCCCGAGCGTGATCTCGCGCAGGCGCGCACGAGCCTCGCCGTGATCGCGAGCGTCGACGTCGAAACCGATCAGTCGACGACGTTCACCGCGCTGACCGATCCGGATGTGTACTCGCGGTGGCTCGGTGTGCCGGTCACGATCGACAACGGCCGCTTCGCGTGCGACATGGAATTCGGAACGCGCGTGCGCGGAACCTATGAGCACGTGTTGCCGCCGTCGTTGATCGCGCTGCGTTGGGACTTCGAAGACGACAACACGCCGATACCCGGCGGCGAGATGACCGGCTACGTGCGCCTGTCGCCGAACCCGCGCGGTTGCCGGGTGGAGGTGCACCAGCTCGCCGACACGCCGGAGCAGGCGGAGTTCATGGAAGTCGCGTGGACCATGACGCTCGGCCGGCTGAAGTCGGGCGTGGTCGCCGCATCCGATCCCGCGGTGCCGGAGCCGCGGCTCCGAACGCCGCGCCCGAAACGCCGGCGCAGCGCGTAACCGCGCTTACGGCGCGTCGGGATCGGTGATCGCGACCGCGAGGCGTGCCGCCGCGAACTCCATGAGTTGCTCGGCGGGGAACGGATCGAGCGAGCGGCGCTCACTCGTGAAGTGGTCGGCCAGCCCGTTGAGGGAGCACCAGAGGAAGCTCGGAACGAGCCGCGCATCCGCGATGTGACGGCCGCCACGCGCGGCAGCCGATCGGATCCCCTCCATCAGGATGCGGTTGTTCTGGATCGTCGCGTCGCGTAGCTCGACGATGAGCTCCCGGGGGAAGGGCGCGTCGTCGGCGTCGACGTCGTGACGCATCGTCGACCAGAGCGTGAAGTGCCGGCCGAAGTCGCGGTAGAGGCCGAGGTACTCCTTGATGACGAGCGCGAGCAGCGTCTCGAGATCGTGGTCGGCGGCCACGATCGGGCGCAGGCTCTCGGTGTGCGCGCGGATCGCCTCCGCGTAGAGCGTGGCGAAGAGCTCTTCTTTGGTCGCGAAGTAGGAGTAGAGCGTGGCCGGGCTCACGCCCGCCGCGCCCGCGATGTCGCGCATGCTGCAGGCGAGGTAGCCGGCTTCGGCGATCCGCTCGCGCGCCGCGCCGAGGATGTCGGCCCGCCGCCGCTCACGGTCGCCCCATTTGGTCTTCGTCGGCATCGGTGTCGCAGCCACGCCCCCACCAGGGATTTCGAACGGTGTTTGTTTCGAACAGTGTTCGATTCTATAGTGCCGGGCATGCCGCGAGCCGCAACCGCCCCGCCGGAGCTCTGGACGATGGGGATCCCGGAGATCGGGACCGTGGTGGCCCAGGCCGAGCGCGCGGAGCGGCTCGGCTGGGACGGCATCACGTTCACCGACTCCCAGAACCTCGTCGGCGACCCGTTCGTCGGGGTCGCGCTCGCGGCCGCGGCGGTCGACCGGCTCCAATTCGCGACCGGTGTCACCAACGCGTACACGCGCCATCCCGCCGCGCTCGCCAACGTCGCCGCGACCGTGCAGGAGACGTCGGGGGGCCGCTTCGTGCTCGGCATCGGACGGGGCGACACCGCGCTGTTCCACCTCGGTCTGAAGCCGATGCCGGTCGACGCGTTCATCGAGTCGACCACCGACCTGCAGCGGTATCTCGCGAACGACACGATCGACTGCGACGGCCGCCCGAGCCGGTTGCAGTGGCTCGATCGGTGCCGGCAACCGAAGGTCCCGCTCGACATCGCGGTGTCGGGCCCGCGCATGATCGCCTTCGCGGCGCGCGCGGCCGAGCGGGTGACGCTCGCGGTCGGCGCCGATCCCGATCGCGTCGCGTGGGCCATCGACCTCGCGCGCAAGGCGGCCGCCGACGCCGGACGCGATCCGGAGGAGATCTCGTTCGGCGCGTACGTCAACGTCGGGTGTCATCCCGACCTCGACGCGGCGCGCGGGCTCATCGGCGGCGGCGTCGCCGCGTTCGCGCACTTCTCCTCGATGCCGGGCTCCACCGGCGCGGGCCTGGCTCCGGCTGATCGCGAGATCGTGGCCGAGGTCGGCCGCCGTTACGACAGCAACCAACATCTCAGCAACGCCGCCGAGCACACCTCGGCGTTGAAGCCGGAGTTCGTCGACCGGTTCGCCGTGGTGGGCGCGCCCGACGTGTGCGCGCAACGGCTGCTCGACTTGGCCGATCTCGGCCTCGAGCGATTCGTGATCACCGGCGCGAGCTTCCGCTCCGACCGGGAGCACGCACGCACCGCGGCCGAGCTGATGACCACCGAGCTCCTCCCTGCTCTCAAAGAACGGAAGTCAGCATGAGCGATCACGAGACGATCATCCGGGGCGGCACCCTTGTCGACGGCACCGGCGCGCCCGCGCGCACGGCCGACGTCGCGATCGACCACGGGGTGATCACCGAGGTCGGCAAGA
>CAZLEC010000658.1:0-2778 GCA_964558245.1 uncultured Burkholderiales bacterium
TTGTACACCGCCATCGCTTCTTCGAAGCCGGTGACCATGACCACGTTGCGGTGCGGCTCGCGCCACACGGGTCCGTGCTCGCGCACGTACTCGTAGTACGGGTACGGGTCCTGGTAGATCGCCGGGGCGCGGAAGAAGTCGATCTCGTCGAAATCGGAGCTGCTCACAGTCTCTCCAGTCCGTGGGTCGGGGGTCATGGCGTGCGCACCGGAAGCGTCTCCCAGCCCCGCACGGTCGAGGTCGGGGCGAGCTTGGCGCGGTCCCAGTCGACGTCCCATTCCGGGAACCGCTGCAGCACCTCGTCGAGCGCGACGCGTCCTTCGAGGCGAGCCAACGCGGCGCCGAGGCAGAAGTGCACGCCGTAGCCGAACGTCAGGTGCTGTCCGATCGTGCGGTGGATGTCGAAGCGGTCGGCGTCCGGATAGCGACGGTCGTCGCGGTTGGCCGCCCCGACGAGGAACAGCATGACGTTGCCCTCGGGCACCGTGCGGTCGTAGAGCTCGACGTCACGCGCGACGTACCGGCCGACGTGGGGCGCGGGCGGCTCGTAGCGCAGGAGCTCCTCGATCGCGTTGGGGACGAGCGAGCGGTCGCTCACCAGCTCGCGCCGCTGGTCGGGATGCTCGGCCAGCACCTTGCCGGCCCAGCCGATGAGTCGGGTCGTGGTCTCGTTGCCCGCCCCCGCGATCACGGTCACGTAGATCAGGATCTCGTCGCGGGTGAGCCGCCGCACGACGCCGTGCTCGTCCTCGAACTCCGCCTGGAGCATCTCGGTCATGAGGTCGTCGGAGGGATGCTCGGCGCGCCAGTCGATGTAGTCGGCGAACATCTCACCGCTGAAGACCTCGAGCGCCGGGGTCTGCATCGGTTGGCCGGCTTCGGTGCGGAGGCTCGCGTCGACCTGGTCGCGGATCGCCTCCTGATCGGCCTCGGGGATGCCGAGCAGCATGCCGATCGTCCGCATCGGCATCTGCGCGCCGAGGTCGGCGATGAAGTCGAAGCCGCCCGCACCCACCAACGGGTCGAGGCTGCGCGCGCAGAACTCCCGGATCTTGCCTTCGAGCGCAGCCATGCGCCGCGGCGTGAACACGCGGGACAACAAGCTGCGGTGAATCGTGTGTGCGGGTGGGTCTTCGAAGATGAGCACGCCCGACGGCATCTCGATGTTCGCCTTGATCATCTCCAGGATCCCGCCCCGCCCGGAGATGTAGGTCTTGTTGTCGACGACGCCCCGCTCGACGTCGTCGTAGCGGCTCACCGCATAGAAGTCGTGCTGCTCGTTGTAATAGAGCGGTGCCTCCTCGCGCAGGCGGCGGAACACCGGATACGGATCCGCGTCGATCTCGACGTCGTACGGGTCGTAGTAGACCTCACTCGTGCTGGTTGCAGTCACGGCCGGGTTCCTTTCACGACGTTTCGATCTTCTCGGCTTGCTCGAGGAGCGCCACGACGGCCGACGGCGTGAGCGGCAGGCGCGTGATCGTCACGCCGAGCGGTGAGAGCGCGTCGGCCACCGCGTTCACGACGCAGGGCGGGGCGCCGATCGCGCCGCCCTCGCCCACGCCCTTGTAGCCGCCGGGCCCCGGGCTCGCGGTCTCGATGTGCCCGTACTCGATGCGGGGAACTTCGCACGCGGTGGGCAGCAGGTAGTCCATGAACGTCGTGGTGACCGGGTTGCCGTCGGCGTCGTACGCGAGGTGCTCGTACAACGCGCCGCCGATGCCCTGCGCGACGCCGCCCGCGATCTGGCCCTCGACGACGTTCGGGTTGATCATCGGGCCGCAGTCCTCGCTCACGATGTAGCGCAACAGGGTGACCAGCCCGGTGGTCACGTCGACCTCGCAGGTGCACACGTGCGTCGCGTTCACCCAGATGATCGGGGCGGCCGCGGTGTAGCGCGCGCTCGCCTCGAGGCCGGCCGCGACGCCGGGCGGCAGCGCCGACGGCTCGAAGTACGCGAGCGCGGCCAGCTCGCCGAGGGAAATCCCGATCGCGGGCGAACCGCGCACGAACGCCCGGCTCTCGGCGATCTCGATGTCGTCGACGGCGGCCTCGAACCGATGGGCGGCGATGGCCGCGATGCGAGCCCGCAGGATCGCCGACGTCTCGCGCACCGCGCCGGCGGTCATCGAGCCGCTGCGGCTGCCGGCCGCGCCGGCGCCGAAGCTCGTCACCGCAGTGTCGCCCTGGATGGTGTGCACGTCGTCGATGTTCACGCCGAGCGCATCGGCGGTGAGCTGTACGACCGTCGTCTCGATGCTGTTCCCCGTCGAACCGCCGGCGATGTACACGTTCACCGCGCCCGACGGCTCGATCCGGATCGTCGCGGCCTCGGTTCCGTAGAAGCCGTAGCCGGGAGTCGACGGCTCGACGTAGTTGGACACGCCGACACCCAGGTAGCGGCCGTTCGCGCGCGCCCGCGCCTGCTCCTCGCGGAACGCGTCGTAGTCGAGCATCGCCAGGGCCTGCTCGAACGTTTCCGTCGGCGAGATGCTGTCGTAGGTCATGCCGTTGGGGTTCGCGTACGGCAGCTCTTCGCGCCGCAGCAGGTTGCGCCGCCGGAGCTCGACGGGATCCACGCCCATGCGGCGGGCCGCGATGTCGAGCAGCATCTCGCGCGCGAGCGTCTCGAACTGCCACGGCCCTCGGTACGCGGTGCGCCCCACGGTATTCGTGTAGATCGTCTTCGTCGCGAAGCCGGCGCGGGGAACGCGGTAGGGCCCGGGGAAGAGCATGCCGACCGCGGCCGCGGGCCCAACGGGCAACGGCGTGGGGTAC
>CAZLEC010000659.1:0-2771 GCA_964558245.1 uncultured Burkholderiales bacterium
TCGAGCAGCGCGAGCACGACGTCGTCGAAGTGCGGCGGCATGTCGACGACCACGAAGTCGAACATCGAGCGGAGCACCCGCACCATGCCGATCATCTCTTCGGCGCTGATGCGCTCGCCCGCCGCCGGCTCCACCGGCGCGCACAGCACGCGCAGCCCCGAGGCCTCGTGGGTCGCGAGGAAGCCGTCCATCAGCTGCGTGTCGATCGTCTCGACCACCGCGGCGGCATCCGCCGAGGTGTGCTGGGGCGGCACGCCGAGGAGCACCGCGTCGTCTCCGAACTGGAGGTCGGCGTCGATCAGCGCCACCCGCCCCGGGTTCCGGGTCGCGAGCAGCACTGCGAGGTTCGTGGCGCACACGCTCTTGCCGACGCCACCCTTGGTCGAGAACGCGACGAGGATCTTGCCCTGGCGAGCCGGCTCGGCCGATGCGGCCGCGGCGCGGTTCACCACGCCCGACATCGTGTCGCCGACGCGTTCCAGCGAGAGCCGGATCTGGCGTTCGCCGGCGTCGATGGTCAACGCGTCGCGCACTCCGGCCCGCAGCGCGTCCTGTAGCAACGTGAGCGTGAGCTCGTCGGCGAGCAACACGACTCCGACTTCGGGGAAGTTGCGCGCGATCCGCTCCACCGCCGCGAGCCCGTCGGGCCCGGCCAAGCTCGGGCCGAACACCAAGACGGTGGGCTCACCGGGAACCAGCTCCCGCGTCGCCTCGTCGATCGATTTCAACGGCGCGGGAACGATCCCTGCGAGCTCGAGCGTGATGCGTGTGCTCATCCGCTCGTCGGGTTCGACCGCGAGCACGCGGTAGCTCTGCGCGCCCGGACGTTCGCTCGGGCTTGTCGTTTCCATCACGTCTCTCTCGCGGTCTCTTCCGCGGTTCTCACAGTGTCAGGGAAGGTCCGAGGGCGGCGGCGGGTCCTGAAGGAAGTTCAGCGCCCGCTTCTGCAACTCGGGCATGGTCTGGTTGAACAGGTTGATCTCGTCCACGATCTCGGACGGGTTCTTGAATGCGCCCGGCGAGAAGTCGGGAGGGTCGAGGGTGAGCCAGACCGTCCCGATGTCGGTGGCCTGCACAATTTGTTCGGCTTCCCGAGGCGACACCTGCAGGGTGATCAAGCTCGAGGGCTGACTTTGCGGCTGCGTGGTCGTGGTGGCGCCCGTCGCGGTGACGGTCGCGGTGTTCGTGCCGGTCGGCGTCTGCGGCAGCACGGTCGACGAGCCGACCGCGAGCACCTTCACGCCCGCCAGCATGAACGCGGTCGCCTTGTGCGACGACGAACCGCCCGAGCTGTCGATCACGGGGAAGTTGAGCAGCATGTTGACGTGGTCGCCCGGCGTCACGAACCCGCCGACGGCGTGCGTCTGGTCGAGGCTGACCGTGATCGCTTCCTTGCCGCTCGGGATGGCGCCCGAAACGGTGCTGATCAGCTGCGATGCCTGCACGAACTCGTCGGAGACGATCGGCGTCCCGGTGAAGATCACGCTGTTCGCGACCTTGCCCTTGTAGATCGACAGGAGTTGGTTGTCGGTCTGCTGGGTCAGCACGTCGGGCGGCAGCGAGTCCTTCGGGATCTCCTTGGACACGAACAGCTTGTCGGCCAGCGCCTGGTCGAAGAGCGTGCCCCGCGCGATCTGCCCCTTGGCGACGAGCACCGTCACCAGGTGCTTGTTCTTCTCCGCGCGGGTGTCGGCGCTGTTCAGGTACTTCCAGACAAGAATTCCGGCGATTGCCGCGAACACGACAGCAGCGATCGTGGAGATGATTCGCCAGTTTCGCACGCGCTCCCCTTTATTGCGCCCAGACGCCCGCCCGGTGCGCTGCGTTCTTCACCTTGCGAATCCCGCGAAGAGTTGTCTTCCGGTGCGCAAAGTGTGACTGATGTCAGTTGCCTCTACAAGGATTCTCGAACGCGGTCAGTGTGCGTTCCCAGCCAAACTGACCACTTACTGCGCGAATCCGGGTGAATCGTAGCGTTCAGCGTCCACCTGGGCCGCCAAAAACCACATCGGCAACTCCAAGCTCATCACTAAGGGGAACTGCGGGAAATCACCCGGTTCACCCGCGAGCGCGCACGTACCCCGCCGCGAGGGCGGGGCACGGCACGGATGCTCGGTTGGTACGGGGCTACGCCGTCGGCGTGGAATCCCCGCCCGGGGCGGGCTCGGCATCGCCGGCGACTTCGGCCGCCGCGGTCTCGTCGCCCCCGGCCGGAGTGTCCTCCGGTGCGGCCTCGAACTCGGGGCCGATGTAGTTGCCGTGCTCGTCGTAGGCGTGCTCGCCGTAGAACTCGCGGTACTCGGCGGCGACCTCGCCACCCTCGGCGGCCTGCTTGATCGACAGCGAGATCCGGCGCCGCTCGAGGTCGATGTCGATGATCTTGACCCACAGCTCCTCGCCCGGGGTCACGACCTGCTCGGGCGCCTCGACGTGCTGCTCCGCCATCTCGGAGATGTGGACCAGACCCTCGATGCCTTCGCCCACCTGCACGAAGGCGCCGAACGGCACGAGCTTGGTGACGCGGCCGTACACGAGCTCGCCCACCTGGTGACCGCCGGCGAACTCCTGCCACGGGTCCTGCTGGGTCGCCTTCAACGAGAGCGAGATCCGCTCCCGTGACAGGTCGACGTCGAGGACCTGCACGGTCACTTCGTCGCCCACCTGCACGACCGACGACGGATGATCGACGTGCTTCCACGACAGCTCGGAGACGTGCACGAGACCGTCCATGCCGCCGAGGTCGACGAACGCACCGAAGTTCACGACCGACG
>CAZLEC010000660.1:0-2770 GCA_964558245.1 uncultured Burkholderiales bacterium
CGCTCGGTGCCGACGCCGGGGTCGACGACCGCGAGCACGACGCCCTCGGGCAGGTACTGAATCGCGCGCACGAGGGCGAGCCCCCCGGCGCGTACGTCGAACGCCGGCACGTCGTGGGTGATGTCGACGATCCGGAGCTCCGGCGCGATGTCGAGCATCACTGCGTGACACACCCCGACGAATTCGTCCGCCCGGCCGTAGTCGGAGAGGAACGACACGAACGGCGGACGGGCGGTCACCGCGTCGACGCTACCTCCGCCCGAAAACGGCGCCGCCATCGCGCCCCGACATCAGCCCAAACGCTTCATGTGATGAAGAGGGCGCGGGCGCGGCGAAGCCGCTCCGGCCGGCCGACGAATTGCCCCCCACTCGCGTCGACGCGCTGCTAACCGGCTTGGGTGTAGCCGGACGCGAGGTACGTGTCGACGTCGCCTTCGGCGACGCGAAACGACCGGCCCACACGCACTGCGGGCAACTCGCCGGCCTTGATCAATCGGTAGACGGTCATTGACGAAACCCGCATCAGGTCCGCCACCTCCTGAACCGTCAAGAAGCGCGCCTTGCTCAATCCATTGCCCACGCGGAACTCCCTACGCCACCCGCTCCCGCTAAGCGTAGGTCGCTGGGCCACGAGTTGTCGAGGGTCAACTACCGGGGCGAGTGATCGCTCAGACCTCGCGCGCTGCCGGACTCCCGCGCACGCGGCGCGGTCAGCTCCGGTCGCGGCGGTCGGATCCGTTGGTCGTGACGCCGGGCGCGAGCGCCGCATCGAGCGCGGCCTCGAGGAGCGGGCGATACGCGCCCGGTGCCCGGTCCGTCCACATCGGGATCACGAGGCACGAGCGGTCGCGGCGGCGGGCGACGGCGAGCGCGCAATGGTCGAGCCCGGCCGGGGCGATCACCTCGATCCCGGCGTCGAGCGCGACGTCGGCGAACGGGCCGTCGGCCACCACGAGCGCCGGCCGGGGCACGAGGAAGAGCCACTCCTGGGGGGCCTCCGGGCCGCGGGTGGAGCACAGCGACAGCCCGTCGGTGACGACCGCCACACCGTCGACCCAGCGGATCCCGCGGGCGGCGCGGCCGTCGGCGCGCAGCGGCGGCGAGTCGGCGTCGTCGGCGACGTCGCCCCCCGAGATGCGGGCCAAGCGGGCGAGCGCAAGGTAGAAGGTGATGAGCGACGCCGGCCGGCTCGTGGCCAACGAGATGTGCGCACCCGACCCTGCCACCGCGATGATCCGGGCCACCGCGCGGCGCGCGGCCGCGATCGTCATCTCGGGGTCGATGTGCGGCTCCGCGGCTGTCGCCCCGTACACCTCTTCCACCGCAGTCCACGCGTCACTGAGCAACACGGGTTGTCCGTGGTCGCCCGCCGCGCGCTCGACCAGGCGCCGCAGCTCCGACGGCCCGGGGGCAACGGCGCGACCGGCGACGTGCGATCGCTCCAACACCTCCGCCAGGGTCGGCGGCGGCGCGACTTGCTGGTTCCCGATGCTCGGCTCGAGATGCGGAGGGCGGTTGCGCGACTTGCTCATCCCGGCGCGCCGAGCTCCTTCGATCGGCGCGTGGCCGCGCTGACCGCATCGAGGAGGGCTGCGCGCAGGCGGGCCGACTCCAGCTCGCGCAAACCGGCCGCCGTGGTGCCGCCCGGCGAGGTCACCGCAGCGCGCAGCGTCGCCGGACTGTCGCCACCTTGGGCGAGCAGGGTGGCCGAGCCGAGCAAGGTCTGGATCACCAGCTGCTCGGAGACATCACGCGCCAGCCCGACGAGGACGCCGGCCTCGATCATGGCCTCGGCCATCAGGAAGACGTAGGCCGGGCCCGAACCCGACAGACCGGTGACCGCGTCGAGCGCGCCCTCACCGACCGTCACCACGATGCCGACCGCGCCGAGCAAACGCGATGCGAGCGCGAGGTGCTCGTCGCCGGCGTGACGACCGGCGGCGATCGCCGACGCGCCGAGCCCGACGAGCGCGGGGGTGTTGGGCATCGCGCGCACCACCGGCCGGCCCGGAACCAGAGCCTCGAGCGTGGCGATGGTGACGCCGGCCGCGATCGACAGCACCAGTGTGGAGGGCCGCAACGACGACTCGGCCACCTCGAGACTCGACGCGACGTCGGCCGGCTTCACCGCGACGATCACGACGTCGGCGTCGGCGACCGCCCACGCGGGGCTCGGCACGACGCGCACCTTGGGGAACTCACGTTCGAGCTCGCGCCGCCGCTCCGCGTCGACCTCGGCGACCGCGAGAGCGTCGGCGTCCCATCCACCTTCGAGGAGGCCACCGAGCAGCGCGGAACCCATCTTCCCGCCGCCGATCAGGGCCACGCTGGTCATGTCGCGAGGGTAATGCCGGCGACGCGTAGCGGCCGGGGCGAAAAGTCGGGCCCGAGGAACATTCGGAACGGCCCCGCACTTCCCCGAACGGGGCTGCCCCTCCCGCACCTCGGGCCCGGCAGCTTCGGCCGTCTTGCGACGGCAACGTGACGGTAGCACGGTCGATCTACACAAGACAAGACCTACTCAGACATTTTCACCAACACTCAGATGAAGCGCCTCGGCTCGTCAGCTCCGGCGGAAGGCGATGCCGACCGCGACCTGGAACCAGCGCTCCACGAGCTCGTAGAGCACCCCGATGATGCGATCGAGCTCGTCGACGTCGAGGTGCTCGAGGAGGACCCGCCCGACGAGATAGCAGTCGCCGTCGGGGCCGATCGAGAAGTGCGCGCCGTAGGTCGTGTGGTTGCGCGTCAACATGAACCGGTACAGCTC
>CAZLEC010000661.1:0-2769 GCA_964558245.1 uncultured Burkholderiales bacterium
TGCGCGAGCTCGGCCATCGCGCGCCGCAGGTCGTCGTCGTCGTAGACGATCTCCATCGCGCGGCCACCGAGCACGTACGAGGGCCGGACAAGCACGGGGTAGCCGATGCGCGCCGCCACCGCGACCGCGTCGTCGACCGTGCTCGCGATTCCACCTTCGGGTTGCGGGATCGCCAGCCGATCGCAGAGCGCGTTGAACTGCTCGCGATCCTCGGCCGCGTCGATCGACCGGGGGCTCGTACCGAGGATCGGCACTCCGGCCCGTTCGAGGATGTGGGCCAGCTTCAGCGGCGTCTGGCCGCCGAGCCCCACGATCACACCGACGAGGCGACCGCCGTCGACCGCGGCGCGCTGGAGCCGGTGACAGACGTTGAGCACGTCTTCCTCGGTCAGCGGCTCGAAGAACAGCCGGTCACTCGTGTCGTAGTCGGTCGAGACGGTCTCCGGGTTGCAGTTGACCATCACGGTCTCGAAACCGGCATCGTGCAACGCGAACGCCGCATGCACGCAGCAGTAGTCGAACTCGACACCTTGACCGATGCGATTCGGGCCGCTCCCGAGGATCACCACCGCCGGGCGGGTGAGCGGCGCGAGCTCGTCCTCGTCCTCGTAGGTGCCGTAGTGGTACGGCGTGTGCGCGTCGAACTCGGCCGCGCACGTGTCGACGGTCTTGTACGTGACCTCCACGCCCGCCGCGAGCCGCGCCGCGCGCACCGCGGCGGCGTCGACGCTCCAGAGGAACCCCAGCTGCGCGTCGGAGAAGCCGAGCTGCTTCGCGTGGCGCCAGTCGGCGCGCGTCATTGCGACGAAACCGACCTCCGCGAGTCGCTCCCGTTCCTCGACGATCTGCAGGATCTGGTCGCAGAACCACGGGTCGACGCCCGTCGCCTCGTGCACGCGCTCGATGGAGACGAACCGGCGCAACGCGGTCTCGATCTGGAAGACGCGCTCCGGCGTGGGAACGGCCGCGGCGCGCACGAGCTCGTCGTCGGTGTAGTCGTCGAGCTCGTGCTCCGCCGGGTCGCAGTTGAGCCCGAGCCGGCCCGTCTCGAGTGAACGCAGCGCCTTCTGCAGCGACTCGCCGAACGTGCGGCCGATCGCCATGACCTCGCCGACCGACTGCATCTGCGTACCGAGCACGGGCACCGATCCCGGGAGCTTCTCGAACGCCCAGCGCGGAATCTTGGTGACGACGTAGTCGATGGTCGGCTCGAACGAAGCCGGCGTCTCGCGCGTGATGTCGTTGCGCACCTCGTCGAGGCGATAGCCCACCGCGAGCTTCGCCGCGATCTTCGCGATCGGGAAACCGGTGGCCTTGCTCGCGAGCGCGCTCGACCTCGACACGCGCGGGTTCATCTCGATGATGACCTGCTCGCCGGTGCGCGGATCCACGGCGAACTGCACGTTGGAACCGCCGGTCTCGACGCCGATGCGGCGGATGCAGGCGAACGCGGCGTCGCGCATGCGCTGGTACTCGACGTCGGTGAGCGTCTGCGCGGGCGCGACCGTGATCGACTCGCCGGTGTGCACACCCATCGCGTCGACGTTCTCGATCGAGCAGATGACCACGACGTTGTCCGCGTGGTCGCGCATGACCTCGAGCTCGTATTCCTTCCAGCCCACGACACTGCGCTCGATGAGGATCTCCGAGATCGGGCTCGCGGCGAGCCCGCGTTCGGCCACGCGCTGCATCTCGTGGTGGTCGTGCGCGATTCCGGTGCCCCCGCCGCCGAGGATGTACGCGGGCCGGACGATGACCGGGTAGCCGACCTCGGCCGCGACCGCGAGCGCCTCGTCGATCGCGTACGCGACTCCCGACGGCGGGACGCGCAGGCCGATCTCGCTCATCGCGACCTTGAATCGCTGACGGTCCTCGGCGGTGCGGATCGCCTCGATGCTGGCGCCGATCATCTCGACGTTGAAGGCGTCGAGCACGCCGGCCTCGTCGAGCGCGATCGCAAGATTCAGCCCGGTCTGGCCGCCGAGCGTCGGTAAGAGCGCGTCGGGCCGCTCGCGCTCGATGATGCGCTCGAGCGACGCGACGTTGAGCGGCTCGACGTAGGTCGCGTCGGCGAACTCCGGATCGGTCATGATCGTCGCCGGGTTCGAGTTCACGAGCACGACGCGGAAGCCTTCTTCGCGCAGCACGCGGCACGCCTGCGTTCCGGAGTAGTCGAACTCGCACGCTTGGCCGATGACGATCGGTCCGCTGCCGATGAGCAGGATCGTCTCGAGGTCGGAACGGCGCGGCATGGATCAGACCGCCCGCATGAGATCGGTGAACTCGTCGAAGAGATAACGCGCGTCGTGCGGACCGGGGCCGGCCTCCGGGTGGTATTGCACGCTGAACGCGCGCAGGTGGTCGGCGCGCATGCCTTCGACGTCGCCGTCGTTGAGGTTGAGGTGCGTCACGACCGCGCCTTCCGGGAGCGACTCCGCGTCCACTGCGTAGTTGTGGTTCTGACTCGTGATCTCCACCCGCCCGGTCGCGAGGTTGCGGACGGGATGGTTCCCGCCGTGATGCCCGAAGGGCAGCTTGAACGTCGACGCGCCGAGCGCGAGCGACATGATCTGGTGACCGAGGCAGATGCCGAACACCGGCAGCTTCCCCAGGAGCGCGCTGATGTTGTCGCGCGCGTAGCCGACCGCGGCCGGATCGCCGGGACCGTTGGAGAGGAACACGCCGTCGGGTTCACGCGCCAGCACCTCGGCCGCCGGAGTGGAAGCGGGCACGACCTCGACCTGGCAGCCCGCGTGCACGAGGTGCTCG
>CAZLEC010000662.1:0-2769 GCA_964558245.1 uncultured Burkholderiales bacterium
GGACCAGAACCTGTCGTGTTGCCGATTACACCACCCCCGAATGGGTGCGCCGAGAGCCCGATGCGGACGCAGCCGATTCCACCGGGCACCTCAGCGGGGTAGGAGTGTAGCGAGTCCCGGTACGAGCTTCGTGACCGTGCGGTGCCGGTCGAGCCGGGCGTATCCGAACAGCCGCCCGGCTGCGACTCGCACGGTCTCGCCCACCATGCGCTTGAGCGCATCCGTACCCTTGATCGGGCTCGTTCGCGTCGGCGAAGTCACCGCGTCAAGGCCTACTTGGTGCGCAATCGCTTCGATGCGCTCGGAGTGATACGGATCGGAGACGAGCACGACGCGTCGCATGTGCCGGCTCGTGAGGAACCTCGCGGCAGCTTCGAGCGACTCCCAAGAGCTCCGTCCGGTCGTCTCGCGCAAGATCGCGGTGTCGACGATTCCGTGCCGGTGGAGGTAGTCGGCGCTGGCGCCCGCTTCGGTGAAACGGTCGCCGGGTTGACGCCCGCCGGTCACGACGATCACCGGTGCGATGTGCTTGCGGTAGAGCAGGATCGCGTGGTCGAGCCGCGCCGCGAGCACGGGCGACGGTCGGCCGTTGTACTGCGCGGCGCCGAGCACGATGATCGCCTGCGACGGCCGCGCACCATCGCGGCGCGACGCGAGCCAGACCTGAGCGAACGTGACGACGAGATACGCGAACACGACAACGACAACGAGCAGGCCGATCCGAAAGGCAAGCCTGAAGAGCCGTATCACGCGCCGGTGAGCCTCGCTCGCGCCGCGTGCAGTCGTTCGAGACTGCGTGTTCTCCCGAGCAACGCGATGGAGACGAACAGCGGGAGGCCTCTGCTCGATCCCTCGATCGCGCTGTACAGCACGTGCATCACTTTGGGCGGTTTGAGCCCAAGCTCGGTGATCACCGGACGTGGGTCGATCTCGTCGCTCCACTCGCAATGCTCGACGAAATTCGCAACTGCGTCGAGCAGGTCACTCGCGCGCTCCGTGGTCATAACTTTTTTCCACGAATCTTCGTCAATTGCGAACGCGTCGTCGGAAAGAAACAGAAATTTTGCCTGTTCGGCGATCTGCACGAGCGTTGTCGCGCGCACTTGCGCGAGTTCGACCGCGCGCTCGAATTTCTGCACTTCGAACTCGTCGCGGTAGCGATCGAGCGCGAACGGCAACACCGCGGCGACCAGTTCGGCGAGCGGCATGCGCCGGATGTGCTCCCCGTTCATCCACTCGAGCTTCTTCGGATCGAACATCGCGGGCGACGACGTAACTCTCGCGACGTCGAATTCTGCGACCAACTCCGCGATCGTGAGGACCTCGCGGCCGTCTTCGGGACCCCACCCGAGCAGCGCGAGATAGTTCACGAGCGCGTGCGGGAGATAGCCCGCATCTCGATATTCCTCGACTGACACTGCCGCGTGACGCTTCGAAAGCTTCGCTCCGCCCGGACCGACGATCATCGGGGTGTGCGCGTACACGGGCTGACCCTCGTGCCCGAGCGCGCGCCGCAACGCCAGCACGCGGTGCGTCGAGTCGAGAAGATCGTCGCCGCGCAGCACGTGGGTGATCTTCATGTCGACGTCGTCGACCGCGTTTGCCAGGAAGAACACAGGCGTGTTGTTGGAGCGGACGATCACGAAATCAGCGATCGTCGCCCAGTCGACCGAAACTTCCCCGCGCACCACGTCGGCAAACGTGCTCCGGCCCGAGTCGGGCGTGCGGAAGCGAACGGAGCGCGGCTTCCCCTCGGCCGCGAACGCCGCTCGCTGCTCGGGCGTGAGATCGCGGCAGCGGCCGTCGTATCCGGGGGCGCGACCCGCGCGCATCGCCTCTTCGTTGCGCTCGCGAACCTCGGCCTCGGCGCAGTAGCACTCGTACGCGTGACCACTCTCGAGCAACCGGTCGGCGGCGGCGAGGTACAGGTCGAAGCGTGCGCTCTGGAGGAGCGGCCCCTCGTCCCACTCGAGGCCGGCCCACCGCAGCACCTGTTGGATCTGCTCCACCGACTCCCGGGTGGACCGCGCGACGTCGGTGTCCTCGATCCGGAGGATGAACGTGCCGGCGATGTGCCGCGCCTGCAACCAGTTGAACAACGCGGTGCGCATGTTGCCGATGTGCATGAAGCCGGTCGGCGCCGGCGAGAAGCGCAATCGCGGGGTCATGACAACAAATTCTTGGCGATCACGACCCGCTGGATCTGGTTCGTGCCTTCGTAGATCTGGGTGATCTTCGCGTCGCGCATGAACCGCTCGGCGGGCATGTCGCGCGTGTAGCCGATCCCGCCGAGCAGCTGCACGCAGTCGACGGTGACGCGCATCGCCGTGTCGGACGCGAACAGCTTCGCCATCGACGACGCGCTTCCCGTGCCCGGGAGGCCGGCGTCGAGCAGCGAGCACGCGCGGTACACGAGGAGCTCGGCCGCTTCCACCTGGGTTGCCATGTCGGCCAGCATGAACTGCAGGCCCTGGAAGTCGGCGAGCCGCGTGCCGAACTGCTTCCGTTCCCGTACGTAGCCGGTCGCCAACTCGAGCGCGCCCCGGGCGATGCCGAGCGCCTGCGCGCCGACGAGCGGCCGGGAGCGATCGAGCGCGCCCATCGCGTACCGGAAGCCCAGGCCCGCTTCGCCGATCAGGTTCTCGGCCGGCACCCGGCACCCGTCGAGCGTGATCTCACCCGTCGGCGAGCCCCGAACACCGAGCTTGTGCTCGAGCTTCGAGACGCTGAACCCGGGAAACGACTTCTCGACGACGAAACAGCTGATAC
>CAZLEC010000663.1:0-2761 GCA_964558245.1 uncultured Burkholderiales bacterium
ACGAGTCGAAGCTCGAGGGCGAGTCCGACGGCAGCGACCTGCAGGCCGACCTCGAAGGTGTTCGGCTCGGCGACCTCGAAGCGCTGCAAGGTGTGGTGAAGTTCCCGGTGCGCATCAAGTGCGCGACCCTGGCCTGGAACACCCTGCAGCAAGCACTCGACGAGAGCAGCGCCGAAACCGTGTGAGACCGGCGGACCACAGGCGCAGATCCGAGGGCCCGGACGGTGACCCGTTGCCACACGGGCGTTCGAGGGCCCGAGGTCGCAGCCGCATGAACATCTCTGGGCCGAATGGCCCAGTCGGTCGCTCGTTCACACAGATGTCGCACAAGTTCGCCATCTTCGGGCCGAATCCAGTTGGACGGGAACGGTGGCGTTCGTCACGGTGTTGTACCAATCGCGTCGCGCGGCGACTACGCTGCTACGACAGGACCAGGAGGACGAGATGGACCAGGCGGGGATCGTCACGCTGATCGACGAAGCGCTCAAGCGGTTCGCGGGGCGCGATCTCGTCTCGTCGAACGAGGTCCTCGACCTCCTGCTCGACATGCGAACGGCGGCGATATCCGACGCCGCCATCGCCGCGTTGATCGACGCCGAGGCCCAGCCGGCGCACTGAGCACGGCGCGTTCCCGGGCCTTGCCCGACGCGTCTTCCCACGGGTGGTCCAGTAGCATTCGGCGTCGTGTCTGATCCCCCCGCCGCGCCCGAAAATCCTGCTCCTGAAGGCCCGACAGCCGAAACCGTCGTGTCCGAGAGCATCACGAACGAGGCTCCTTCGCGCGCGCAGCGATGGGCCGATCGGCGCGGTCGAGCGCGGCGCATCGCGATCGTGTCCGGCGTCGTCGCGATAGTTGCCGGCGGGTCGGTCGGCGCCGTCGTCGTCGCATCCGGACGGAGCGACGGATCGTCGGCGGCGGGCGCGGGCAACCTGGCCGCGGCGCACACGCCGACCACGGTCGCCACGACGCAGACGAGCACCACTCGAGCGGCGTCCACCACGAGCACGACCCGGCCGCACATCCACCAACCCGCGCCCACGTTGCTCCCCGCGGCTCCCACCGAGGGCCTCAGCTGGGGAAGCAGCGGATCGGTCGTGATGGCCGTGCAGAAGCGACTCAAGCAACTCCACTTCGATCCCGGCAAGATCGACGGCGAGTACGGCCAGGACACGAGCTATGCGGTCGTCACCGCCGACAAGCTGCTCGGGCTCCCGCGCGACGGCCGGATCACTCCTGCGGTTGAGCTCGGTCTCGACCATTTCAAGTACACGAGCGCGATGCCGAAGGCCGAAGGTGACCGCGTCGAGATCAATCTCGACAACCAGGTGCTCACGGTCTTCCACAACTATCAGCCGATCCTGATCACCACGACCTCCACCGGGAGCGGCGAGCACTTCTGCGGCGGCACTGACGGGTGCCAGTACGCCATCACCCCCGCCGGCCACTTCCACTTCCAGTACCTGCACCCGGGTTGGGACAGCGGCAAGCTCGGCAAGATGTGGAACCCGTACTACTTCGACGGTGGCATCGCGGTGCACGGTCTCCCGTCCGTTCCGGCGTACCCGGCTTCGCACGGCTGCGCCCGCATCCCGATGGACATCGCCAACTACTTCCCCACACTCGTCACCAAGGGTGAGTCGGTATACGTCGTCGGCACGCCGATGAAGGCCGGCAACGGCTACGTCGGTCCCGCGCCCACCACCACGACGAGCACGACCCTGCCCAAGACGTCCACGACGGTGAAGGGCCACAAGAAGCCGAAGCCGCCGCACACGACCACGACCTTGGCGCACACTCCCACCACGAAGCCGAAGCCGCCGACAACCACCACCGCGCCGGCGGCGACGACCACCCCGACGACGTAAATACTCGGCTACGAGGCGACGATTCCCTCGTAGCCACTCGCCTCGAGCTGGTCGGCGAGCTCACGTCCGCCCGAGAGCGCGATCCGACCGTCGAGCATGACGTGCACGCGGTCGGGGCGCAGCTCGGCGAGCACGCGCACGTAGTGCGTGATCGCGAGCACACCGAGATTCGACTCGTGGGTCATCCGCTCGACGCGTTGTGACACCTCACGAAGCGAGTCGACGTCGAGGCCGGAGTCGATCTCGTCGAGGATCGCGAACTGGGGTTGCAGCACCGCCAGCTGCACGGTCTCGGCGCGCTTCTGCTCACCACCCGAGAACTCGTCGTTGACACCGCGGGCGAGGAGCTCGGCTCGAACACCGAGCGAGCTCGCCTCCGCGAGCACCGCGTCGTGCAAACCGGAAGCATCCAGGCCCCGGGCGCGCATCGACGCCGCAACGAGTGTCTCCAACGGGACACCAGGCACCTCCACCGGGTACTGCATCGCGAGGAAGAGACCGCGCTGGGCGCGCTGCCAGGTGGGCAACCCGACGAGCTCGTCGCCGTCGATCGTGATCGAGCCCGCGGTCACTTCGTAGTCGGCGTTGCCCATCAGCGCGTGCGAGAGCGTCGACTTGCCCGATCCGTTCGGGCCCATCAGCGCGTGCACCTCGCCGGTGCCGATCTCGAGATCGACGCCGTGCAGGATCTCGTTACCCGCGACGCTGACCCGCAGCCCCTCGATCTTGAGCGTGCTCACGGAACGACCACCTTCACATCGTCGGCGTCAACGACGAGTTCGTAGACCGGAACCGGCTGCGTCGCCGGGAGCGTCTGCGGCTCACCGGTCGTGAGCGAGAACGTCGAGCCGTGCTTCGGGCACTCGATCTCGAGCTCGTCTTCCCACACGTCGCC
>CAZLEC010000664.1:0-2761 GCA_964558245.1 uncultured Burkholderiales bacterium
TCCACGTGTTCATCGCGACGTCGAAGATCCACATGGAGAAGAAGCTCCGCATGACCGAGGAGCAGGTGAAGGCCGAGGTGGTCGCGTCGGTCGCGCGGGCGAAGAGCTACTGCGACGACGTGGAGTACTCGCCGGAAGACGGGTATCGCTCCGACCCCGAGTTCATGGTCGAGGTGTGCCAGCTCGCGGTCGACAACGGTGCAACGACGCTGAACATCCCCGACACGGTCGGCTTCGCGGTGCCGGAGGACTACGGGAAGTTGATCGCCTACGTGATCTCCAACGTGCGCGGTGATTTCGTCGTCTCCACGCACTGTCACGACGATCTCGGGTTGGCGGTCGCGAACTCGCTGGCGGGCGTCGCCAACGGCGCGCGTCAGGTCGAGTGCGCGATCAACGGCTTGGGCGAGCGCGCCGGCAACGCCGCGCTCGAAGAGGTGGTGATGGCCATCAGGACGCGGAGCGACTACTTCAAGGGCGTTGGCGTCGGCGTGAAGACCGACGAGCTCGCGCGCACGTCACGGCTCGTGTCGCGCCTCACCGGCTACCACGTGCAGTACAACAAGGCCGTGGTCGGCCGCAACGCGTTCGCGCACGAGGCCGGCATCCATCAGCACGGCGTGCTCGCCGACCGCGAGACCTACGAGGTGATCGACGCGTCGCAGGTCGGTCAGGAAGCCGCCCAGATCGTGTTGGGCAAGCACTCCGGTCGCCACGCGTTCGCCGACACGCTGGAGAAGATGGGTATCCACGTGCAGGGCGACGCCCTCAACGCCGCGTTCGTCCGGTTCAAGGAGCTCTCCGACAAGAAGATCGAGATCACCGAGGCCGACCTCGAGGCGATCGTCGCCGAGGAGCTGGGCACCGGCATGGTGCACCGCTACAGCGTGTACGAGCTCGAGGTGCACGGCGGCACGGCC
This sequence comes from uncultured Burkholderiales bacterium, assembly GCA_964558245.1. Taxonomy (GTDB): domain Bacteria; phylum Actinomycetota; class Acidimicrobiia; order IMCC26256; family PALSA-610; genus JBBQER01. The sequence goes on from CAZLEC010000664.1 coordinate 921, forward strand.
ACCAAGCCGACCGCGCGCGTGGTGCTCGGTCACGGCGACGGTAAGGTCGAGGCGACCGGCAGCGGCGACGGCATGATCGACGCCGCGATCGCCGCGATCTCCGAGGCGACCGGCGTGACCGGGACCGTCGGCAACTTCCAGGTGTCGTCCGTGACCGGCGGTTCCGATGCGCTCGGTGCAGTCGCGATCACGGTGGACTCCGAAGGCCGCAAGGTCACCGGACGCGGCGTCGCGACCGACGTGGTCGAGGCGTCGGCACGGGCCTACCTGAACGCGGTCAACAAGCTCGTCCGCCTGCGCGAGCGGGGCGACGTGCGCGAGATCGTCGGCGGCCCGTGATGGTCGACACGCACGACGATGTGAACCTCTGGCGCGACGCTGAGCACGCGCTCGCGTACCTCCGGAATCGTGACCGCATCCCGCACCGGACCGAGGCATACGAGGTCCTGCTCGAGATCCTCCCGGAGGGCGTGGAGCGTGTCCTCGACCTCGGCACCGGCGACGGTCTCGCGCTCGGCATCGTGCTCTCGGCGCGCCCGGAGGCCGCGGGCGTCGGGCTCGACTTCCAGGACGAGATGCTCGACCGGGCCCCGCGAACGTTTCGCGGGCGAGCGCAGCGTGGAGATTCGCCGTCACGATCTCGACGACCCGCTGCCCGACGACCTCGGCGAGTTCGACGCGGTCATCTCGTGCTTCGCGATCCACCACCTCGTACCCGACCGCCAGGCCGCGCTCTACGCGGAGGTGTTCGGGCTCCTGCGGCCCGGCGGCCTGTTCGCCAACGCCGAGCACGTCGCCTCCACGACGCCGAAGCGCCACGAGGAATTCCTCCATGCCCTCGGAACCACCCTCGAGAACGACGACCCCTCGAACAAGCTGGTCCCGGTGCCCACGCACCTGACCTGGCTCGACGAGTGCGGCTTCGCCGACGCCGAGTGCCTCTGGAAGTGGCGTGAGATCGCCGTCGTCTCGGGCAACAAGCCGGGCTGATCACCTATTTCGGCAGATTTGGTCCGATTTGCCCAGATCGGATTCCTCAAGGAAGGCACGCATGGTTGCCGTTGTTACAGGGAACAAGCCTGGCGACGGATCGGGAGAGCCCCCCACATGAGCATGCTCGAGTTCTACGACTACCTCGTGTCGAGCGAGGCAACGCACGATCTCGCGTTGAGCCTGGTCGACATCTGGGCCGACCGCGAGCTCCGCGTTCTCGAGCACGCATAACCACTCGGCTGCGCGCTCCGGCCCTCGATCTCCGCGGAACGCGGCGAGGACCAGCCGGGCCTCCGCCCTGCGCCTGGCCGGCTGACTTACGCGCGAACCGAGGGCATCCAGTCGGCGCGGGACGACTCGTAGGTCGTGATGTCGCCGCCGTGGGCGAGCGTGAGCCCGATGTCGTCGAGCCCGTTCAGCAGCCGGTGTTGCGTGAAGTCGTCGATCTCGAACGGGACGTCGAGGCCGATCGCCGGCGCCGCGACGCGCTTGTGCTCGACGTCGACCACCACTTCGAGATCCGGGTCTTCCTCGATCGCGACCCAGAGCCGCTGCACCGCCTCCTGGGCAACGGTCGCGGCGACGAGCCCCATCTTCCCGGAGTTGTTGCGGAAGATGTCGGCGAACCGCGACGACACCACGGCCGCGAACCCGTAGTCCATCAACGCCCACACCGCGTGCTCGCGTGATGAGCCGGTGCCGAAGTTGCTCCCGGCCACGAGGATGTTGGCGCCCTTGTATCGCTCCTGGTTGAGCACGAAGTCGGAGTTCTCGCGCCACTCCGAGAACAGGCCGGCGCCGAAGCCCGTGCGCTCGACGCGCTTCAGCCAGTCGCTCGGGATGATCTG
>CAZLEC010000665.1:0-2751 GCA_964558245.1 uncultured Burkholderiales bacterium
GAGCACGGTGTACGTCGTGACCGGCGGCGGACCCGACCCGAAGAGCTGGTCACCGGTGCAGTACTGATACCCGGGATCCTGCTGGTTGCCCTGGTTCCCGACCGGCAGGTACCGCTTCTGCCAGTCGGCCGGGTTGTTGCCCTGCGGATAGTCGGGCACGGCCGGCAGGTTCGAGGCCGCGAGCAAGTTGTTGGTCGAGTTGTTCGTGCAGAAGTCGCCGACGTCGACGAACGCGGGATCGAACGCCTGCAAGTTGACCGTCGCATCGCCCGAGAAGTCGACCGCGTAGTAGTAGCCGTTCGCCTTGTAGTCGAGGTTCGCGCCGCTCCCGATCCCGCTGCAGCCGTCGGTCGGGATGTCGCAGTAGTCGGCCGCGTACGCGTCGCCGTTCTCCTTCACGGAGTTCCCGCCCGCGATGTTCGCCCAGAAGTTGGGGTACTGCGGCGACGCGGCCGCGATCGGCCAGCTCGTCGCATCGGGGTCGTTGCCGAACTGGTTCGACGGGCTCCCCATCGACAGCGGCTTGAGGTACTCGGCGGTGCCCGATGCGTGCACGGTCGTCGAACCGATGCCGAAGATGCCGCCGAACATGTTGTGGACGGTCTGGGTGACGGTCACCTTGTACTGAAAGGGCTGGGTGCCGGCACCGGTGCAGACGCTGGTCGGGCCCGCGCCCAACGGGCAGCTCGCACCCGCGCTCACGGGCGTGACCGCGGCCACGGAGTATCCGTTGCTGCCCGCGATCGCGAGCGCCGCCGCGTTGGCCTGCGTGGCGTCACCGGGAAAGGTCACGGCACCGGCGAGGGCGGCGGCGTCGGCGGCGCGTTGCTCGCGGGTCTGGGTGAGTCGCCAGTACCCGACGTCGAGCGCGAGCGCCGTCACCCCGAGGAGCACGACGAGCAGGATCACGAGCCAGACGATGACGACGCCGCGTTCGTCGGTTGCTCGCGGGGGCACCGATTCCAGTCGCGTGCGGCGCGTCTGGGTCACGGAACCGGCGGGCATGTCGAACTCGGAACGGGCTCGAGTTGGAACACCGACGACGAGCCGAACGTCGGGGCGACGTTGTTGCCGAAGAAGCCGCTGAACATGCCGGGCACGAGGAGCTTGTGCTTGATCTCCACGTGCACGATCACGCGGTCGAAGGTGCCGCTCGGCTGGCTCGGCGTCGGGCAGCCGTAGTCGCGCTGGCTGACCGGCCAGTTGTCGGCGGCCGGGTAGAGGCCCGGGTTCGATCCGTTCATGTCGGCCACTTGCCACACCGGATCGCCCGGGTTGCCGGTGTGCACGAGCGTCATCTTGGTCGAGGTCGGCTCCGTGCACGGGTCCGGATTCGTCACCTCGTACTCCGCCACGCACACGACCGCGTTGCCCACGATGGAGTTCGGGTTGATGTCGAGTGCGGTCGCCGCGGCCTGACCGGCCTTGAAGCTCATCTGCGGATCGGTGCTGAGGATCGCCGCAGTGCGGCCCCCCGCGCGCGTCGCGGAGGCAACCGTCGAGTCGGCGTTGAACGCCACTGCGAACTCGATGATCCCGAAGGTCAACAGCACGAGCAGGGGCAGGATCAGGGCGAACTCGACCATCGCCGCGCCGCGTTCGTCGCGCTCGATCCGCCGCGCGCCGTTCGCTGTCGTCGTGCCGGCCGGCATCGCCGGCCCGGTTCGCTCGGCGCGGCTCGGGGCCCGTCGCGCGGTGCGCTGTCGCATATCGATCTCACCTCGGCCAGGTTCAGCCCGCAGAGTCCCTCCCAGTCCATCGGCACGATTGCGCGCGATCCGAGCCGACGAGCACAAGAAGGTCGGCGGCCGACCGGCTCGTCAGTGGGCCGGAGGCCGCTGAACAACGGGGAGTCAGCACCGGGCGGCCGCGTAGACTGTCAACCATGGTTTACATGTCGGAGCACTCGTGAGCCCGCGCTCCGAGCCCGCGAGTCTCGGCGCCCAGTTGCGGCGGGCGTGGGTGGGCTATCAACGGCGCTTGGACACGGCGATGGCCGCTGCGGGATTCGACGATCGCCGGCTTCCCGATGCGCGCGTTTTGCGCGTGTGCGCGCATCCCGCCGAGGCGACGATCTCCGACATCGGACGGGAGCTGGGAATCACGAGGCAAGGGGCGAGCAAGATCGTCGCCAGCCTCCGAGATCGCCGGTACGTGACGGTGGTCGACTCCCCTACCAGCGGCCGGGAGAAGATCGTTAAGCTCACCCCGCGAGCCCTCGACTATCTCGCGGCGCGGCGCAAAGCGGTACAGCACATCGACCGCCGGCTCCGACGCGAGGTCGGAGACGAGAGCTTCGCCGCGCTCGGTCTCCTCGTCGAGGCGTTGTCGGGCGGCGAAGACCTGCGCATGCGCGACTACTTGCAGCAGATGGGCGGGCCGGAAGGCTGACCCGAGACGTGTTACGCGGCCGGCGTGCCGGTGAGCGTCGTCTTCGGGTGTACGGGGAGCACCACCGGCTTGCGCGGCCGTTGATCGAAGTCGAAGTCGTTCGTCAGGTCGCCGAGCACCTTCTGGTCTTCGCGCACGTCGGGTCGCGGGTCGGGCCGGCCGTCGGTCGCGGGGTCGAGCCGCAACCCGCCGAGGAAGTCGTCTTCGATGAACTTGTCGTACGCGTCGAAGCTGAGCGTCTGATGGTCGATGTAGCCCGGCTTCGCGTACGGGCTGATGACCATCGCCGGCACGCGCAGGCCGTAGCCGTTCTCGTCGACCTTCGGCGGTTTCACGTGATCGTAGAAGCCGCCCCAGTCG
>CAZLEC010000666.1:0-2741 GCA_964558245.1 uncultured Burkholderiales bacterium
TTGAAGGTCATGGCCGACATCAACATCGCCGAGCGGCGCATCCCGCAGGACGGCCGCATCAGCATGAAGGTCGGCGGGCGCGGCATCGACTTGCGAGTTGCGACACTGCCCACGGTGTACGGCGAAAAAGTCGTCATGCGAATCCTCGACAAGGGCCAGGCCGTCCTGCGCCTCGACGAGCTGGGCTTCCTTCGCGAGACGGAGGACCGTTTCAACAGCGCGTGTCACAAGCCGTACGGCACGATCCTCGCGACCGGGCCGACCGGCTCGGGGAAGTCGACGACGCTCTACGCCGCGTTGAACACGCTCAACAAGCCCGACCGCAACATCATCACGGTCGAGGATCCGGTCGAGTACCGGATGCAGGGGATCAACCAGGTGCAGATCAACCCCAAGGCCGGGCTGACCTTCGCGTCGGCGTTGCGGTCGATCCTGCGCTCCGACCCCGACATCGTGCTCGTCGGCGAGATCCGTGACCGCGAGACCGCGGTCATCGCGGTGGAGGCGGCGCTCACGGGCCACCTCGTGCTCTCGACCCTCCACACCAACGACGCGGCGTCGACTCCGCTGCGGTTGGTCGAGATGGGTGTCGAGCCGTTCCTCGTCACGAGCGCGCTCGACTGCGTCGTCGCGCAACGACTGGCCCGGCGCCTCTGCGACAAGTGCAAGGAGGCGTACCAGCCGACCGAATCGGAGCTGCTCGAGGTGGGTTGGCCGATGCAGGATGTCGAGGTGGAGTGGCCGACCCTCCACCGCGCGGTGGGCTGCACGACGTGCGGGCGAACCGGCTACAAGGGCCGGTTCGCGCTCCACGAGGTCATGTTGCTCTCGGAGGAGATCGAGCGGCTCATCATCGAGCGCCGATCGACCGAGGACATGCAGAAAGTGGCCGAGATGCAGGGGATGTTGACGCTCAAGAGCGACGGCCTGCGCAAGGTCGGGATGGGATTCACGTCGCTGGAGGAGATCTTCCGGGTGGTCATCTAGGACCTGGTCACGACAGTTCAGGGGAAGCCGGATCCGGCCGATATTGCTCAGAGTTTGTACTTCGGCCCACGGGGGTTTTGCGTGCTGGTGAACCAGGTTCGTCGCTTCGGGGAGGCGCTCGTGGAGCGTCACGTGCTGTCGCGTGACAGCCTCGAGCACGCGATCGAAGAGTCGGAACGGACGAGGCAGCCTTTGCCCGCGGTCCTGCTCCAACTCGGTCTCGTCGGCTCCAAGGACCTGACGGCGGCCCTCGCCGAGCAACTCGGCGTTCCCTTCGTCGACTTTCTCGAGACTCCCATTCACCAAGAAGCGCCGACGTTGCTGACCGCCGAGGTCGCGCGGAAGTGGCTCGCGCTGCCCGTCGACTTCGAGGACCACAAGCTGCTCGTCGCGTTCGCCGAGCCGGCCGACGACCGGGCCGTCGCCGCGGTGGGCGCCGCGACCACGTACGAGATCATCGCCGCGGTCGCCGACCGCGACGAGCTCGTGAGCGCGATCAACATGATCTACGGCCCGCCCGCGGAGTCGGCGAGCGCGGGGCCGGCCGCGGTCGGTGCCGGGCGCGACGGCGGCCCGCGGCCGGACGACCTCCACATCAACGACTTGCTGTCACTCGTCATCAAGTGGCGGGGCTCGGACCTGCACCTCACGGCCGGCTCGCCGCCCGTCGTGCGCGTCAACGGCGATCTCCGGCCGATTCCGGAGCTCCCGCTGCTCAACGGATCGCAGATCCGCCAGATGGTGTACTCGATCCTCACCCAGAAGCAACGCGAGAAGTTCGAGAACGAGCTGGAGCTCGACACCTCGTACGCGCTGCCCGGTCAGGGACGGTTCCGCGTCAACGTGTTCCTGCAGCGCGACTCCGTCGGCTGCGTGATGCGGGCGATTCCCTACAACGTCGTCGACTTCGACGCGTTGGGTGTGCCGGCCGCGGTGAAGACGTGGGCGTTCCTGCCCCGCGGGCTCGTCCTGATCACCGGGCCGACCGGCTCGGGTAAGTCGACCACGCTCGCGTCGCTGATCGACATCGTGAACCGCGAGCGCTCCGTGCACATCATGACGGTCGAGGACCCGATCGAATTCCTGCACGACCACAAGCGTTCACTCATCAACCAGCGTGAAGTCGGCGAGGACACGCACTCCTTCGCGGCCGCACTGAAGCACGTGCTGCGCCAGGACCCCGACGTGATCCTCGTCGGCGAGATGCGTGACCTCGAGACGATCTCGACCGCGTTGACCGCGGCAGAGACCGGCCATCTCGTGTTCGCGACGCTCCACACCCAGGACGCGCCGCAGTCGATCGACCGCATCATCGACGTGTTCCCGGCGCACCAGCAGCAGCAGGTCCGGGTGCAGCTGGCCTCGGCCCTCCAGGGCATCTGCACCCAGCAGCTCCTGCCCACTCGCGACGGCCAGAGCCGCGCGATCGCGTGCGAGGTCATGGTCGCGACCCCCGCGGTGCGGAACCTCATCCGTGAAGGCAAGACCCACCAGATCTACTCGGTGCTCCAGGCGGGTGGTCGCTACGGCATGGTCACGATGGACATGTCGCTCGTGCAGCTCGTGCGCAGCGGTCGGATCTCGCTCGACATCGCGCTCGAACGCTGTGCGAACGAAGAAGACCTTCGCCGACTGATGAACGGCTGATCCGATATGCCCGAAACCTTCAGCTACAAGGTCCGCGACAAGACGGGGAAGCTCGTCGAAGGTCAGCTCGAGGCCGAAAACGTCCAGCTCGTCGTGAGCAAGCTGCG
>CAZLEC010000667.1:0-2738 GCA_964558245.1 uncultured Burkholderiales bacterium
AGCACAATAGGGATGTCGGAGAGGTCGCACCTCGGGTGTGCGTTCAGCACAAGAACGAGTCGGCGATCTTCCTCGAAGTAGACGATGCGACCACGAAGATGCTCGGGTGGCCGCGCGACGAGATCGTGGGTCGCGCGTCGCTCGAGTTCGTTCACCCCGACGACCGCGACCGTGCGATCGAGAGCTGGATGGACATGCTCTCGTGCGCCGGCGCGCAGCGCCGGGCCCGGCTGCGCTACCGCCACGCCGACGGATCGTGGATCTGGCTCGAGCTGACGAACCACAACCTGCTCGACGACGCCGAACGGCCCTGCGTCATCACGGAGGCACTCGACGTCAGCGACGAGATGGCGGCGCACGAGGCCGTTCGCTTCCGCGAGCAACTCCTCCGCCGGGTCGCGGAAACGGTGCCGCTCGGCCTCGTACAGGTCGATCGCGCCGGCGAGATCCTCTACGCCAACGAGCGCCTGTTCGAGATTCTCGGCGCGCCGAGGTCGGGCCTGTCGATGAAGCCGTTCTCCCAGCTTTTGCCCGACGACCGCACGCAGCTGGCACTCGCGCTCGACGCGCTCCTCATCGACGCCATGGATCGTGACCTCGAGGTGGCCGTACGGACCCGCCGTCCGGGGTCGAACCGGCTCTGCCTGCTCCGCCTCCGCGCGCTCACCGACGGCGACGGCGAGGTCGGCGGCGTGATCGTGTGCGTGGAGGACGTCACCGAGCGCGCCAACGCCCGCGCCGAGCTCGATCGGCGCGCGACCTACGATCAGCTCACCGGCGCGCTCAACCGAGCCTCCGTGCTCCAGCGCCTCGAGGCGCAGCTGACCACCGCCGGCCCGCTCGGCGTGATCTTCATCGACCTCGACGGCTTCAAAGGGGTCAACGACCACTTCGGCCACTCGACCGGCGACAAGCTCCTCGTCGAGGTGGTGCACCGCGTCCAGGAGAACATCCGCGGATCGGACACCCTGGGGAGATTCGGCGGAGACGAGTTCCTCGTCGTGTGCCCCGAAGGGACCATGGCGACCTTGGCGCAGGTCGCGGCGCGGATCACCGCCGCGCTCGCCGTGCCGCTCGATCTCGAAGACGGCGCGGTCACCATTCGGGCGAGTGTCGGTATCGCAACGGCGAACGACGGGGAGGTGTCGGCGGAGTCGCTCATCGCCGACGCCGACACCGCCATGTACGCCGCGAAGCGCAACCGCGACGGCCGCCCGGTCGCGTTCGACCCATTGGAGCACGCCCGGTAGCAGTGGGGACTCGGCGAGTTGCCTTCGGTATCGTGGCCACACTCACGACCGGAGGTGACATGGCCGTTACCGGCATGGCCAACATCGCGGTGAAGGTCGCCGACATCGATGCCGCGTGCGGGTTCTACGCGGCCGCGGGCGCCGAAGTACGCGATCGGATGCAGTGGAACAACGGCGAGCGCGCCGACGTGTTCCTCGGGCCGGTGATGATCACGCTGTTCACCCACGCCATCTACGAAGACAGCGTGACGCTCCCGGCCGAAGGTTTCTTGCACCCGGCGCTCTTCACCGACGACCTCGACCGCGAGCTCGAGGGTCACGATGTGATCTGGGGGCCCGCCGTTGTGGAGGGCGCCTTCGGGACGCGCCGCATCGCGTTCGTCTCGGCGCCCGGCAACATCCGCCTCGAGTTCATGGAGCAACTCGCACCGCCGAGGAGACCGCAGTGAAGGTGACCCGCTTCCACCACGTGTCGGTGAACACCAACGGCGCGCCCATCGACACCATGGTCGGCTTCTACCGCGACGTGCTCGGCCTCGGCGACAAGACCCGGCCCGAGATCCCGGGCATTCCCGGGCACTGGCACACGGTGGGCGACCAGGAGCTCCATCTCGTGGGCGCGCCTCCGCAGGGAACGCCGATCGACTCGACCGGACACCACTACTGCGTTGCCGTGACCGACCTCGACGCCGCGATCGCCGAGCTCGAGGCCCGCGGCATCGAGTACCAGCGCGCGGTGCAGGGCGAGGGAACCGTGCAGATCTGGATCGCCGACCCCGCCGGCAACACGATCGAGCTCCAGCAGGACACCACGGCACGCTGATCCGCGGTGGTGCGGTCGCTAGCCGCGGCCGCGGAGGATCCGACTCACTGTGTCGTTGTCCGGATGACCCCACCCGAGGCAGAACGGGTGGCCCGCGGGGTCGGCATAGATCTGGTGCCCCTCGGCGGCGGTCAGATCGTCGGCTTGCAACAGGCGGGCACCGAGCGCGACCGCATCGGCGTGGGCACCTGCGGGGTCGTCGATGTGCAAATCCAGATGGACCTGTTGCGGGTTGCCGTCCGGCCAGTCAGGAGGCGAGTGGTCGGGCGCGAGTTGCACGCCGATCACCCACCGACCGTCCCCGTCGATGACGCTGTGCCAGGTGTCGTCAGCGAACACGCGGCCGCCGAGCATTCCCGCCCAGAAGGCGCTCTCGGTGGCCAGGTCAGCCGCATCGAACACGACCACGTGGCGCATGATCTCCATCGAGACATCGTCGCGAATGCGCGCAACGCCGATCAAGGCAGCCGCCACGGGTCGGCGCAGGGGCTGTGCCCGAGTGCGACAACCAGCGATTTGCCCGCGCAACCAGAACCGTCGTTCTGTCCGCGGACCGCTGAGTCAGGTCGTCGCGCGCAGTCGGTAGAGATCGCGGAGAACCCCGATCTGAGCCCCGTGGTGGCTGACTTCGTTGAGGATGGATCCAACGATCTGCGCGCCGGTGC
>CAZLEC010000668.1:0-2723 GCA_964558245.1 uncultured Burkholderiales bacterium
CGTCTGCACCGGTGCCGGTCCCGACACCGAGCGCCTAGGAGGTCCGCATGGTTCTCGCGCAGCAGCTCATCGACGCGAGTAAAGACGGTGGTGCCGCGTTCCTTGCGTTCGCGATCATGGTCTTCCTCTTCGCCGGCTCCCTCTTCTACATGGACAAGGTCCGCCGGCGCCGCGAAGACCAGAACCGCTAAGACCTCGCGACCACCGTCACCGGGACCGGCGCAACCGGCGGGACGCGGCCGCCCAGGCCGAAGGGGACGAACTCCGCCTCGTACTGTCCGGCCGGCAGGGCGCGGGCCGCGCCGCCACACGGCCCGCGCGAATCGACACAACTGGCTCGCACGGTGAACGGGCGCTGACTCTCGCCGGCCGCGATCACGAGCGGCTTCCGTGTGCACTCCGTGGTGAACAGCGGCGCGTTCGGGACGTCGTCATTGGCGATCGTCACCGCCCATTTCGGCTTGCATCCGCGCGAGAGGATCCGGAGCGGATGCCCGGTCTCGTTGTCGACGACGAAATCGCCGTTCACCGACGATCCGGCGCCGACAGTGGTGGACGCGAGCTCGATCCGGGCGGTGACGCGCCCGCATTGTCGCTGCGGGCCGATCGGCGCGACGCCGCCGGGCGCGTCGCCGAAGCCGACGGAACGGCCCGAGTCCTTCACGAGCCGGTAGCCGAGCGCGTTCGGGTTCCCGATGATCGCGGTGAACCGATCGCACGCCGACGCGGTGCCGTTGCCGAGCGGCGGCGCGTCGCCGAACGCCGCGACTTGCCCGTTGCTGCGCGCGATCCAGTAGCCGTTGCCGCTCGGCGTCGCCGCCATGCCGATCACGTCACTCACATGAACGTGACGGCCGGGCAAGCTGCCGGCGAACGCGATCTTCCCGAAGCTGAAGATGCCGCCGTCGCGCGCGACGAGCCGGTAGCCGTGACCGGTCGGGCTCGTCGTGATCCCCATGATCGGCTGCTTCAGCGGCAGCGACGCGGCCGAGCCGTGGAACAGCGCGTCGCCGAACGCGAACACACCACCGTCGCGCGTCGCGAGGAAATAGCCCTTACCGGTCGGTGTCGGCGCGATCGCGAACACCGGCTTGTTGAGCGGCACACCGCCGGTACCGCCGAGCGCGGGCGCCGCGCCGAAGTTGAAGACGTTTCCGTCGGCGGCAACTTCCCAGTACCCGCCGCCACCCGGAAGCACCGCGGCCGCAGTGATGCGCAGCGGGAGGTGGAGATCGAACGCGTCACCGTACGGGCCGGGCCTCACACTCCCGTCGGCGTACACGAGTGAGAAGCCGGCGCCGTTCACCGAGAATCCGCCGACCGCGGAGTGCGGAGGAGCAGGAAACGTACCGGCCGCCGACGACATGGCGGCCACCCCCACCGAGCTCCCGGCGAAGAGCGTCACCACGATCACTCGCAAGAGGGCGCGACTCACGACCGTCGCCCGACTCGGTACCTGCCCATCGGGAAAGTCTGCCCGATCAGGCGTTGCGCGAGTGTGCGCCCCGCTCAGGTGTCGCGCACGCTCTCGGCCGCGACATCGATCGTGCGGTCGATGTCGGTGTCGGTGTGGGCAAGGCTCGGGAAGAGCGTCTCGTAGCCGCTCGGCGCGAAATACACGCCGCGGTCGAGGAGGCCGTGGAAGAACTTCGCGTAGCGGTTGTGATCGGCCGCACGCGCGTCGTCGTAGTTGCGAACCGGCGACTGCGAGAAGAACAAGCCGACGAGTGTGAACGCCCGCGTGACCCGCGCGGCCACCCCGGCCGCGGCGAACGCATCTCGCAAACCGGCCGCCAGCCGTTCGGCCGTGACCTCGAGCGCGTCGTACGCCGCGGCGTCGAGGTGCGCGAGCACCGCGAGCCCGGCCGCGGTGGCCAGTGGATTCCCGGAGAGGGTGCCGGCCTGGTACACGGAGCCCAGCGGCGCGAGCTCGTCCATCACCGCCGCCGGCCCGCCAACTGCCGCCAGCGGCAGGCCGCCGCCCACGACCTTCCCGAAAATCGATAAGTCGGGCCTTATCGAAAATCGGACGCACGCGCCCGCGGGGCCGACCCGGAAGCCGGTGATGACCTCGTCGGCCACGAGCAGAGCACCGACCTGCGTGCACCGCTCGCGCAGCCCGGCGAGATATCCGTCGTCCGGGAGGACCAGGCCCATGTTGGCCGCGATCGGCTCCACCAGGACCGCGGCGACGTCGGCGCCGTGCTCGGCGAGCGCGGCATCGAGTGCCGGGAGATCGTTGTAGGGAACGACGATCGTGTCGGCGACCGTGCCCGGCGTGACGCCCGCGGAGCCGGGCAAACCCAGGGTCGCCACGCCACTGCCGGCTTCGGCCAACAACGCATCGGCGTGGCCGTGGTAGCAACCCGCGAACTTCACGATCTTCGCCCGGCCGGTCACACCGCGCGCCAGCCGCACCGCGGTCATCGCGGCCTCCGTGCCCGAAGACACCAGCCGCACCTTCTCGACCGAGGGGACGCGCTCGCATATGACTTCCGCGAGCTCGACCTCGCGCGGCGTCGGCGCGCCGAACGACGCTCCGTCGGCGGCGGCTTGCTGCACCGCCTTCACGACGTCGGGGTGCGCGTGACCGAGGATCGACGCGCCCCACGACTGCACGTAGTCGACGTACTCGCGACCTTCGGTGTCGACGAGGTACGCGCCGTGCCCCCGCGCGACGAAGAACGGATCGCCACCCACCGATCCGAACGCGCGCACCGGCG
>CAZLEC010000669.1:0-2720 GCA_964558245.1 uncultured Burkholderiales bacterium
CCGTGTGGTTCATGCGGCGCGGCCGGTACTCGAGCGGGACCTTCAGACCGGCGGCGACACCGGAATAGTGATGGTGAATCGCCTTGAAGAGGGCCACGATCACCGGGATCACGATGATCGGGATCCACGCGCCCTCACCGAACTTCGTGACCGCGAAGATGATCGTGACGATCGCGGTCGCGATCGAGCCCGCGCCGTTGACCACCACGCCGCGTTTCCATGCCGGCTCCCGGAGCCGGAGATGGTGCTTCACCATGCCGGCCTGCGACAGCGTGAACGCGGTGAACACGCCGACGGCGTAGAGCGGGATGAGCGCGTCCGTCTCGCCGTTGAACACGAAGATCAACACACCGGCGAGCGCGGCCAGCACGATCACGCCGTTGGAGAACACGAGCCGGTCGCCGCGGTTGGCCAACTGACGCGGGAGATAGCCGTCGCGGGCGATGATCGAGGAGAGCCGGGGGAAGTCGGCGTAGGCGGTGTTCGCGGCGAGCGTCAGGATCGCGGCGGTCGCGAGCTGCAGGAACCAGAAGATGAAGTTGTTGCCGAAGACCTGCTTGCCCATCTGGGCGAACACCGTCACGGTGTCGCTCGGGTAGGGCCGCAGGTGGTGGGCCAGGATCGACACGCCGAGAAACAGCGAGCCGAGGATCGTGGCCATCCACGTGAGCGTGGTGGCCGCGTTCCTCGATTCGTCGCGCCGGAACGCGGGCACACCGTTGGAGATGGCCTCGACACCCGTGAGCGCGACTGCGCCCGAGGAGAAGCCGCGCAACAAGATGAAGAGGCTGAGCGAACCGCCCGTCTGCACCAGGTCCGATCTCGCCTTGGTGTGATCGAACGGGATGGTGTGGATGCCGCCGAACCAGTGGAACTCGGTGCGCGTGAGCCCGAGGAACACGAGGGCGATCAGGATGAAGATGTATGCGTAGGTGGGGAACGCGAACAGGCGCCCCGACTCCTTGATGCCGCGCAGGTTGGCCAGCGTGATCACCAGGATGATCAGCAGGCACACGGCGACGCGGTGCTTCGCGAGCCCTTCGAGTTGCGGGATCGAGATGATGGCGGCGACGCCGGCCGACACCGAGACCGCGACCGTCAGGATGTAGTCGACCATCAGCGACGCGCCCGCGATCAGCGCCGGGTTCTCACCGAGGTTCTCGCGGCTGACGATGTAGGAGCCGCCGCCGCTCGGATACGCGAAGATCGTCTGCCGGTACGACGTCGTGACGAGGATGAGCAAGACGTCGACCGCGATCGCGATCGGGACCAACTTCGCCAGGCCGAGCGCGAGGCTCGAGCCGCCGACCGCGATCACGAACAGGATCTGCTGGGTCGCGTACGCGGTCGAGGAGATGGCGTCGGAGGAGAAGACCGCGAGCGCGATCGTCTTCGAGATCCGCTGGTGCTCTTGCTCGGAGGTGGCCAGGGGCCGGCCGACGAGTAGTCGTTTCAGCGTGTTGAACACGATTCGTCGCGACTCCGCAGCCGGCCGGTGACTGGTAGATACCCGCTCGGTCCCGGCTGAAGCGGGTTCGGGTCGTGATCAGCATGCCATCTTCGTGCCATCAAACAGCGGCTTCGTGTCACGATCTCGTTACCTTGCAGCTACCTGACACTCCTCGTGTGCGCTCGGGCAGGTTCGGGCCGTAGCATCCGCACTTCGTCGGAGGAGCGGGAGGCCGGGTTGCACGTCGTCGTCATCGGCTGCGGACGGGTGGGCAGCGAGTTGGCCGGCGCCCTCGAACAGTCCGACCACAGCGTGGCGGTGGTCGACAAGAACGCCCGGGCCTTCCGGCGCCTTCCGAAGGACTTCGCCGGCACCACGGTGGTCGGGTTCGGTTTCGACCGCGACCACCTCGAGGCGGCCGGCATCGGCAAGGCCGAGGCGTTCGCGTCGGTGACCAGCGGCGACAACTCCAACATCCTGTGCGCGCGCATCGCACGCGAGACCTACGGCATCGAGCACGTCGTGGCCCGCATCTACGACCCGCGGCGCGCGCTGATCTACCAGCGGCTCGGGATCCCGACGGTGGCGACCGTGGCCTGGACCACCGACCAGGTGCTCCGCCGGCTCCTCCCGGCCGAGACGCGCAGCGACTGGGTCGACCCCACGGGTCAGGTCGGGCTCGTCGAACGCCAGATCCCGCCCAAGGCCGTCGGCAAGAAGCTCGCGCTGCTCAACCGGCCGGGGAGCTTCTGGCTCACGGCCGTCACGCGTTTCGGCAAGGCGCAGATCGTCACGAGCGAAATGGTCGGGCAAGAAGGCGATGTGCTCGTGTTCGTCTGCGAGGTCGCGGCCGCCGACGCGTTGCAAGCACACATCGAGGCCGGAGGAGAGCACTGATGCGCGTCGCGATCGCCGGCGCCGGGAACGTCGGACTGTTCATCGCCAACGATCTCGTGAGCGCCGGCCACCAGGTGCAGCTCATCGAGCAGAACCCCACCGTGGTCGAACGATCGCACACCGCCGAAGGTGTCGAGTGGCTGCTCGCCGACGCGTGCGAGGTCGCGTCGTTGCGCCAAGCCGGACTCGAGCGCTGCGACGTCGTGGTCGCCGCCACGGGCGACGACGAGGACAACCTCGTGATCTCGTTGCTCGCCAAGCAGGAGTTCGGCGTGCCGCGGGTCGTCGCGCGCGTGAACCACCCGAAGAACGAGTGGCTGTTCAACCAGAACTGGGGCGTCGACCTGTCGGTGTCGACACCGCACCTGATCAC
>CAZLEC010000670.1:0-2713 GCA_964558245.1 uncultured Burkholderiales bacterium
GAAGCCCACACCCGAGTGCGCGATGTCTTTCTTCGCTTCCACTTCGCAGATCATCCTCGTCGTCGACGAGGGATCGACGCCGACGAGTGCGCCCGTCGGATGGATCAGATTGTGCGGAGTCTTCCGGCTTCCGGACTTGGCCTTGGAGCTACACGCGCCTAGGACGACAACGACAGCCAAGATCAGTACCGTGTTGATACACATCTTGCGAGACATGCTCGTCGTAAACACGCGCGCGAGAATGCCTGATCCGGAGCGATCTCGCTAGCCGTGTCCCACAGCTCGTTGATGTCTCCTGACTCGGGCAGCTCGACTCGGCCTACGCTCGCAGCGTGAGGCAACACCGCCAGCAGCCCACGCCGCCGAAGCGGCGATCGGGCGGTCACTGCGACACACGACGCATCGGCGGGGCGCCGTATTCAACGTTCGACGTTGAAGTTCCCATCGCAACGGCGGAACTCGTCGAACCAGTCGGGCTCCAGCAAGCGCCGATGGAGCTCATCTTCGGCCGAGGCAGTGAAGAGCGGACCGGTCGGCCGATCGTAGACACCGGGTGGCGACGACCACGACTCGAGGCCCGCTCCTGAATCGACAGCGGCCATCAGCGCCGAGACGAAACTCTCACCGTCGGCGCGGCAATCGCACGACGGGCAGATGAATCGGTATGACCACCCGCCGTCATCGATGCAGCACCGCACCGTGACCTGCGCCGGCGCGACGCGCTGCTCGCCACAGTCGGGACATCGGACGACTATGCACGGTCTCCGTGTCATTGAAGGCTCCCAATGGTCGCTCCGGCGACGTCTCGCGGCACAACTCTTCGTCGGCTGGTCGCAGCACTTGAGCGAGACGCGGTGTGGCGGTATCAGTTGTGAATACCGTGTCCCAACTTGTGCGGGCTGTGCGCAGCGGACAATCGATCCGTGTCGAAGCGAACCGCGCGAACTCGGACGCAGAACCGTCGGAACTCGCGGTCGAGACGCTTCTCGCTGACCTGGCGCTCACGCGCCTCGGCACGTTGCTGCAGGGCGCGGAGCCCGTCACGATCATCACCAACCCGATGACGACAGTCGGGTCAACGCATCGAACGAGGTCTCGGACTCGATGAAGTACCGCTAACGGAGACGACGCCGCTACTGGTGTGGGCACGATCGCCGGGAGCGTGACTCGAAGCACGATCCGCGCGCCGACGGTTCGAGACTCACGCCAACTCGTACGTCATCAAGCCGATCGGCTTTTCACAACATAAGCCGCGCCGGAGTGATGGGAGCGGGTTACAATGAAGTGACACGTGATCTCTCGTGTGAATTCGTAGTGACGGCAAGTCTGGCCCCAGACCCGGCCCCAGATCTCGTCCACTCTCGACCTCGTGGCCGCGACGGGACGAACGACGGGAGGGTGATGGTCGACCAGGCGCAGGCACCCGTGCGCTCGAGCACGGGTCCGTCGAACATGATCGAGCGACACGGAAGCGTGCTCGTCGTCGATGATGATGCCTCCGTGCGCATGATCGCGAGCGATGCACTTTCCGCTGAGGGCTACAACGTGCTGGAGGCACCGAATGGCAAGGTCGCCGAGCGCATGATCCGCGAGGGGCAGGCCGACGCAGTTGTGCTGGATCTCGGCCTACCTGAGATCAGCGGCCTCGACGTGCTCACCTATGTTCGCGACTTCAGCGACATTCCAATCCTGATCCTCACGAGGCGGTCCGACGAGGGAGACTTGATCCGCGCCCTGCGGCTTGGCGCTGACGACTACTTGGTGAAGCCGTGTTCCCCTCGCGTGCTCGCGGCCAGGGTGAACACGGTGTTGCGCCGGGCCCGCCAAGTGGCACGTCCAACGCGGCTCGACTTCGTTGGTATGCACATCGACCTCGCGGCTCATGAGGTCGCCGTTGATGGCTGCCCAGTGAAGCTCACGCCCCTCGAGTTCCAGTTGCTGGCGTGCCTCGCGCAGAGGCCGCGGACGGTCATGTCTCATGCCGAGCTCTTGCGGTGCGTTTGGGAATCGTCGGCGGAGTGGCGAATGAAATCAACCGTGACCGAACACATGCGTCGCCTGCGTGCCAAGATCGAAGCGACACCGCAAGAACCCCGCTGGATCGTGACGGTGCGTGGTTCGGGCTATCGCTTCGAGCCACGCTGACGACTTCGAGCATGAAGATCGGCCTTCTCTTCGCGACATCGTCGTCTGATCCGAGTTCACACCTTGTTCCGACTGTGGCTCACCGTCTTGCTGGATCGCCGAAGGAAGCAACAGAAGCTCACACCGGGCTCTTGGAAGAAGCGATCCCCCGCAGCTTCTGGAAAGAGCCCACCCCGAGCTTCACAATGGGAGGTGCCGCCCGCCCGGTCTCCGCTATCGGGCGGGTGGCCTCCCCAACTCGAGACCCGCACCTCGAGCGCCCGGCACCGTCACACACTCGTGATCCACCCTCGCCCCGGCACCTCCGCTTGGACTGATCGACTCGAGGAGAGCTGTGCATACACTCGGAAACGGAGACTTGAGAGAGGGGGCGCGTCTATGACGAGGGAACAAGATCTGCTGGCCGCGTTCATCGAGTTCGCCGACACGTTCGTCGACCAGTACGACGTGGTTGACTTCCTGGATCGTCTCGCGACCCGCTGCGTCGAGATCATCGGCGCGTCAGAGGCGGGGATCATGCTCGCCGACCCGCACGGCACACTGCGCTACATCGCGTCCTCGAGCGTAC
>CAZLEC010000671.1:0-2683 GCA_964558245.1 uncultured Burkholderiales bacterium
AAGCAATCCGGCAGCTACAAGATCACGCTGTCGGCGGAAGGCTGGATCGACGTCCCAGTCGCGATCCAGTTCGATCAGCACGTTCAACAGGCGCGTGAGCAGTTCGGTCTTGGCCGGGAGGTTCTCGATCTTCGCGGTCGGTCCCTTCCACAGCCACAAGCATATCTGGAGGTTGTCCAGCGGGCGGGCCATGGGGGGGCATCAGATGTTGTAGACGTCAGGCCTGAAGTATCGCAGATTGGCGGGCTCTTGGAACCAGGCGATAGTCTGGTCCAGGCCCCGGGTCAGGCCGTCGAGCCCGGGCCCGCCGACTTCGACGGGCAGGGTCACCTCAACAACGCCGCGACCGTTCGTATCTTCAACGACATTCGCGGCTCGTACGTTCGCGACGAAGTGGGTGCCGAGTTCGTGGCGTCGCTGCGGACCGACCGGCTCGTCGTCGCCGCGAAAGAGGTGCACGTGCTCTACGAGTCGGAGGGGATGCCCGGCGAGTTATTCGTGGGCGGCCAGCGTTATCTCCGGCGCGAAGGGAAGGCCGCGCTGCTGGAGGAGCGGCTGGTCGAAGCGGCGACGGGGCGCGCGCTCGCGCGGGCGTGGGTGCTCCAGCTGCTCGTGCAGGACGGCCGGGTCATCGAATGGCCGGCGCTCTATTTCGAGCGGGTCGCGGCGATCGAAGGGTTCGCGATACCAGTGCGACCGCGGTCGCACGGTCGCGAATGGGGACCGGGCGCGTAGCAGACCCGCGAGCGGTCAGGCGCCGAGATCATTGAGCAGCGCGCCGAGCGCGTCGACCGCGCGCGGCACCGCGGCGTCGTAGCCCTCGGCGACGATCGCATCGCCGATCAGCTCGAGGTCGAACACGCCGCGGTAACCGGCGTCGAGCACGATGCCCAGGATGCGTGCGAGCGGTACGTCGCCGTCGCCCGGCACCAATCGCTGCGACGACGCGACGGTCCCGACCTTGAAGTCGCTCACCTGCACGAGCCGGATCCGATCGATACCGGCGCGGATCGTCGCCTCGAGCGCGCGCTCGGCCCAACACGCGTTGATCTCCATGCACACGCCCACGCCGAAGCGGCGCGCCAGATCGATCGCGTCCTTCAGGCTGTGCACGAACCCGACGTCGACGCGCAACGAGTTGGTGTGTTCGATCGCGAACGGGATCCCGCGTGCCTTCGCCTCGTCGAGCACCGGCGCCAGCGCGGTCTCGAGGTTGTCGGCCGCCGCTTCCCACGTGAGCGGTGCGAACGGTCCGGTGGTGAACACCATGCACTCGGCGCCGACCGCGACCGCGGTGTCGAGCGAGTGCACGAGCCGGTCTCGTTGCTTGGGCCAGCTCGCCGGGTTGGCCAGGTTGAACGGTCCGAGGCCGATGAGGTTCGCGACGCGCAGCCCGCGCCCGACCGCCTCGGACACGAGCTTGGTTCCCGCTTCCCATCCGAACCGCTCGAGCTTCGCGACCGACACGCCGGCCGTGGTGATGCCATGACGTTCCCAGAACGCGAGGTCTTCGTCGAGGGCGAGATTGAAGGTGGAGATCGCGCTCACGCACGCGCGGGGGTGCATCGCGGGCTCAGCCCAGGGTGAGCCCACGGGCGACGCTGCTGCCACCGTCGAGCTGCATGTTGATGCCGGTGACGAACTCCGCCTCGCGACTCGCGAGATACACGACCGCGTACGCGATGTCGGATGCGACGCCGAGGCGGGTGAGATGCATGCCTTCGTAGCGGGCGCGGCGTTCCGGCGTGATGTCGGCATCGCGGCGGTCGTTCAACACGTAGCCCGGGCTCACGGTGTTGCACCGGATCCCGTCGGCGGCGTAGTCGACCGCGATCGATCGGGTGAGCCCGTTGAGCCCCGACTTCGCCGCGATGTAGGCCGCGAAGCCGCGGCTCGCGCGTTCGGCCTGCCGGCTGGAGACGTTGACGATGGAGCCGTGGCCCGCGCGCTGCATGTGGGGGATCGCGGCGCGCGCGCACCACATCGGCGCGGTGAGGTCGACGCGCAGGATCGCGTCCCACGCCTCGGTGCCGAGGTTGCCGACAGGACCGTCGGCCGCGCCGCTGCCGGCCGCGTTGTTGACGAGCACCGTGAGCCCGCTGAGCCGCTCGGCCGCGGTTTCGATCAGGTTGGTACACGCGGTTTCGTCGCCGAGATCGGCCGCGACGAACGACGCCGAGCCGCCGGAGGCCGTGATCTCGGCGACCACCGCGTCGCCGCGGCCCTGGTCGCGGCCGGTCACCACCACCGCGGCACCCTCGGCCGCGAGCGCGGCCGCGATCGCGCGCCCGAGGCCCGAGGTCGAGCCCGTGACCACCGCCTTCTCCCCCGAGAGTCGCACGATCCGACGTTATCCGGCTGACCGTTTCACCCCGGGTGGCGAAAGGCGCGGTCAGCGGGTCTCGCCGGGGAGGAGGGTCAGCACCTCTACCCCGGTCGGGGTCACGAGCAGGCTGTGCTCGAACTGGGCCGAGCGGGAGCCGTCACGCGTCGGCGCGGTCCAACCGTCGGGCCAGATGCGCCCCAACTCCGATCCGCCTTCGTTGATCATCGGTTCGATGGTGAACGTCATGCCCGACTCGATCACGGTGTCGGCGTGCGGGTCGTAGAAGTGCGGGACCGACGGCGCGGTGTGGAAGGTCTCGCCCACGCCGTGTCCGACGAACGAGCGCACCACGCTGAA
>CAZLEC010000672.1:0-2682 GCA_964558245.1 uncultured Burkholderiales bacterium
CCTGGTGGATTCGCCAGGCGATCACGCGTGGCATCGCGAACACGGGTCGCACGATTCGGCTGCCGGTGCACGCGGGCGACACGCTCGCCCGCCTGCAAAAGGCGCGTTCGCGTTTGGAGCTCAAGCTCGGCCGGCCGGCGACGCTCTCGGAGCTCGCGGCCGAGGTCGAGATGCCCGAGGACAAGGTCACCGAGGCGTTGCGCTTCGCGGCCGAGCCCCTCTCGCTGTCGGAGCCGTTGCGGGAAGACGGCGACGCCGAGCTCGGCGACATCGTCGAGGACCGTTCGGCGGAGTCGCCGTTCGAGGTCGCGGCCACGGCGTTGCTGCCGGCCGAGATCGAGAAGCTGCTGGCCCCGCTCGACGAGCGCGAACGGCAGATCCTCGCGTTGCGCTTCGGTCTCGACCGCGGCGAGCCTCGCACCCTCGAAGAGGTCGGCGAGTACTTCAACCTGACTCGTGAGCGCATCCGCCAGATCGAGGCGCGCGCGATGTCGAAGCTGCGGCACCCGAGCGCCGACACCGGCGCCCGCGACCTGCTCGCGGTCTAGTACGCACCAGACGGGTCTGACGCCACAACCTTTCGGGGGGCCTTGGCGTCAGACTCGGCATGGTGTCCGCCGAAGCTGAAGAGATCCCCGGGGTCGCGAAGGTCTCGCCGCTCGACCTGAGCGCGTTCGCGGCCCGCTTCGAGGCGCAGCGGGCGTCGGCGCTCCGGCTCGCCTACGCGATGACCGGCGACGCCTCGATGGCCGAAGACGTCGTCGCCGAAGCCTTTGCCCGCACGTACGAGCGCTGGGTCAAGGGCAAGGTCGACGACCCGGACGCGTACGTCCGCCGGGCGGTCGTGAACGAGGTTCGATCGACCTGGCGCCGGCTCGCGGTGCGCCGCAAGCACGCGGCGCGGGAACGGCACGTCGAGCCGTCCACCGCGTTCCGAGCCGACTCGATCGCCGACGCCGACGTGCTCCAGCGCGCGCTCTCGACGTTGGGGCCGCGCGAGCGCGCCGTCGTGGTGCTGCGCGTCGTCGACGACTTGTCGGAGCAAGACGTCGCGGCCGCGCTCGGCGTCTCCGTCGGGGCCGTGAAGGGCTATCTGTCGCGGGGCCTCGAGCACTTGCGCGACGCACTGCGAGCAAACGAAGGAGACGACGATGCTTGATCTCGACCAGCGAATCATCGACGGGCTGCACGTGCTCGCCGACCGCGCACCGGCGGGGGCGGAGGTGTGGCCGGCCGCGGAGCGCTACGTCGCGACGCACCGCAAGCGCCGGCACGCGATCGCCGGCGGCATCGTTGTGGTCGCCCTCGTCGGTGGTGGCGTCGCGACCGCGGTCGTGGTGCGCAGCGCGCCTACGAAAGCGGTCGTGTCGAGTCCCGGCCCGGGCCCCGACGGCCCGAGCGGGGGCGTGCTCGGTCCGACCGGTCCGATCGAAGGGTCGTTCACGATCCACGCCGCGCCCTCGGATCGGTTGGTGTTCCAGCCGTCGTCGGTGAACGTGAGCACCGGTATCTACGCGATCGCGCTCGCGGGCGGTTCGGACACGAGCCACACGCTCGACTTCGACGACCCGGCGACCCTGTGGTCTCCGTTGGCCGTCAACACGTACGGCGAGGTCGTGACTGCGCGTGCCTTCTTCGGTCACGCGGGCGACTACACGTTCTACTGCGCCGTGCCCGGACACCGCGCCGCGGGCATGGAAGGGGTCGTGCACGTGACCGGCCCGACCGTCACGCTCGCCCAGGCCGAAGCCGACGCGGGCTCGCAGGCGTACGGCTGAGCGGCGCGTCAGTGGTGGAACGCCGTGGTCGGGAACGCCCCCGGCGGCACCGGGCCGGGGAGCGCCTCGAGGAACTTCAGCGCGGCGCGGAGATCGTCGAGCAGCATCCGGGTGAGGTCCATCGACACGCCGTTGCGGAACACGACGCGCATCACGGTCATGTCCTCGATGTCGGCCGGCATCGGGTACGCGGGCACCTGCCACCCGCGCTCGCGTAGCTTCGCCGACAGGTGGTTGAGGGTCCACGGCCGATCGCCCGCGGTGGTCCACGTCACGAGCGGCATGTCGGAGCCGTCGGTGAGCACCTCGAACTCGTCCATCTGCGCGAGCTCACTTGCGAGATACGTCGCCGCGTCCTTCGACGCCTGCATCACGCGCCGGTAACCCTCGCGTCCGAGGCGAAGGAAGTTGTAGTACTGCAACAACACTTGCGCGCCGGGCCTCGAGAAGTTCAGCGCGAGGGTCGGCATGTCGCCGCCGAGGTAGCTCACCTTGAAGATCAGCTCTTCGGGCACGTACTCCCGCTGCCGCCACACGATCCATCCGAGTCCCGGGTAGACGAGCCCGAACTTGTGCCCGGACGCGCTGATCGAGTGCACGCGCGGAACGCGGAAGTCCCACGCGAGATCGGGATCGAGGAACGGCGCGATGAAGCCGCCCGACGCGGCGTCGACATGCATCGGCACGTCGAGCCCGGTCCTCGCCTCGAGGTCGTCGAGTGCCGCCGCGAGCTCGCGCACGGGTTCGTACACGCCGTTGTACGTCACGCCGAGGATCGGCACGACGCCGATCGTGTTCTCGTCGACCGCGGCCAGCATGCCCTCGGCGGTGAGATACGGCTCGGCCTTCGTGATCGGCACGTAGCGCGGCTCGACCTCCCAGTAGTTCGCGAACTTCTCCCACA
>CAZLEC010000673.1:0-1804 GCA_964558245.1 uncultured Burkholderiales bacterium
TCGCACGCGAATCGAAGCTGGTCGACGATCCGTTGCGCGAGCGGCTCTCGTCACTCGGCCCGCACTAGCCGGGGAACCAGCTCGTCGCGTAGCCACTCGTCGATCGGACGCGCCGGCCGGCCGAGCACGCGTTGCACGTCGGGCGACACGCCGGCCAGAGCCCCGGCCGCGACCGCCGCGTACAGGTGCAGCGTCGACTCGGCGAGCCACGGGTCCATGCCTCCGGCCGTGAGGTCGCTGCCCCACTTCTCGAGGTCGGGCTGGAGCAGTGTGATCTCCGTACCGATGCTTCGCCCGATGCGCCGCGCGAGCTCGCGGGCGGTGAGCGCCTCCGGTCCGGTCAGCCGGAGCACGCCGGCCCGCTGCTCGGGATCTGCGAGCACCTCGGCCGCGACCGCGGCGATGTCGCGCGGGTCGATCCACGCGATCGCGCCGTCGCCGGTCGGGAGCACCAAGCGGCCTCGGCGCAGGAGCGCCAGCTGGCGAGCCAGCACCGACGAGAAGAACGACGGCTGCAACACCGTTGATACAACGCTCGACGCCGCGAGCCGCCGCTCGATCGCGCGGTGGTTGCCGTGCAGGCCGGAGTCGAGCCCGGCGATCGGCAGGTTCGAGACCTTTACGACGTGCTGCACCCCGGCCTGCTCCGCGGCGACGATCGCGTTGGTCTCCGACTCGACCTGATCGGCGACCGGCGAGCTGACGAGGAACACGCGTTGCACGCCGGCGAACGCGGCGGCGAGCGTCGACGGATCGCCGAGGTCGGCCCGCACGACGTCGTCGATGCCGTCGAGGCCGGGCTCGCCGGCGCGGCGCGTCATCGCCCGAACGTCAACGCCGCGCGCCGCGAGCGTCCGCGCCACCTCGGCGCCGAGCTCGCCCGTCGCCCCGATCACCAGCACCCGCATCCTGGCTACGGTAAACCTCGTGCGCGAGCCCCGTCCCGGACCCGGCGTCGGCCGGGAGTTGACCGTCCCGCAGCAACTGGCGTGCGCGCTGCGCATCCTCGCGCACGAAGGCTGGCGCGAGAACTTGTCGGGACACATCACGTGGGCGGCACCCGACGGCGGCATGTGGTGCAACCCGTGGGGCCTGTGGTGGGACGAGGTGCGCGCCTCCGACGTTCTTCGTCTCGATGCCGACGGCGAGATCGTCGAAGGTTCCCTCGACGTCACGCCCGCCGTGTTCCTGCACACCGAGCTGCACCGCACGCGTGCCGACGCGACGATCATCGTGCACAACCATCCGTACTACGCGACGCTGCTCGCAGCGATCGGCGAGCAGCCCCGACTCGTGCACCAGAACTCGTGCATCTTCAGTGACGAGCTGGCGTTCGTCGACGAGTACTCGGGCGTCGACGACTCCGAGAGCGGCAAATGGCTCGCGACCCAGGTCGGCGGCGCGAGTGGGATCCTCCTCGCGCACCACGGTGCGATCGTGACGGGATCGACCATCGGGGAGGCGTGCTACAAGGCGGCGACGTTCGAGCGCATGTGTCGCTTCACCTACGACATCCTCGCGGCCGGACGCACACCGCAGGAGATCCCGGCCGAGCACCGACCCGCGCTCAAAGCCGCGCTGCGCCAGAACACGCCGCGCGCCTACTGGGACGGCGCGGTCCGGCTCCTGCTCGCCGCCGAACCGGAGGTCCTCGAGTGAAGACAGCCGCAGCCGCATGAACCAGCCAGGCGCAGATCCGCAGGCCCGGTCGCGCGGACACCGGGCTACGGGCGATCGAGGGCCGGAGGTCGCAGCCGCATGAACCAGCCAGGCGCAGATCCGCAGGCCCGGTCGCGCGGACACC
>CAZLEC010000673.1:1904-2677 GCA_964558245.1 uncultured Burkholderiales bacterium
GGGCTACGGGCGATCGAGGGCCGGAGGTCGCAGCCGCATGAACATGTCGTTGGACGACCTCGCGGGCAGCTCCGCGTTCGGCGGCGGGCGCGGGCGGCGGGAACAGGTCTCGTGGTTGCCGGAGCCGGAGCCGCGCGAGCGCGTGTACACCGTCATCTCGGTCGACGACCACGTGGTCGAACCCCCGGATGCGTTCACCGGCCGGTTCCCGAGCAAGTTCGCCGACGACGAGCCAAAGATCGTCGACACCGACGACGGTGGAGAGGCGTGGGTGTGGCAGGGCCAACAGCTCCCCAACGTCGGGTTCAACGCCGTCGTCGGCCGGCCTTCGAGCGAGTACGGCTTCGAGCCGACCCGATTCGACGAGATGCGGAGGGGCGCGTGGGACGTGAACGCGCGTGTGGCCGACATGGATCTCGACGGCGTGTGGGCATCGCTCTGCTTCCCGTCGTTCCTGCCCGGTTTCTTCGGCCAGCGGCTCACGCTGTGGCCCGACTCCGACGATCTCGCGCTCGCGGCGATGCGCGCGTACAACGACTGGCACCTCGAAGCGTGGTGCGGCGCTCATCCCGATCGCTTCGTGCCGAACCAGATCGCGTACCTACGGGAACCCGAGATCGCGGCCCGGGAGATCCACCGCAACGCGGCGCGCGGCTTCAAGGCGGTGACGTTCTCCGAGGCGCCCGACAAGCTCGGGTTGCCGACGATCCATTCGGGCTACTGGGACCCGCTGTTCGCGGCGTGTGCCGACACGGGCACCGTGTTGTGCCTGC
>CAZLEC010000674.1:0-2674 GCA_964558245.1 uncultured Burkholderiales bacterium
GAGATGAGCAGCCCCAAGACGACGAACATGAGCGCGCCGCCCTTGGCGAACGCCTGGGGCAACGAGACCGTTGCCGACTCGACGCCGGGCAGCATCTCGTCAGGGAAGATGACCTGCTCTTTGGCCCGGGCCTGCGCGGCCTGGCGGGCGGCTTCCTCGTCGAGCACCGCGGCCGCGAGGGACGCGGCGTTGCCGCTCGTGCCAGTCGCCTCGTCAGGTGCGTCCACTGCTCTCCCGGGGCGTCATAGTGCCGTTGGCGGATCGTAGGCGCTTCCTGACACGCGCGTCAGGCTCGATCGCATCTTTGTGAACTAACTTCGGCCGGATGCCCGACGCTCCCGTAGCCCCGAAGTCGTTCCTGCTCACGACGGAGCTCGCCGATTACCTCGTCGGCCACGGTGCGCCGCCCGACGACGTGCAGCGCGGGCTCATCGAGGAGACGCGCGCCCTGGGTGCAGTTTCGGGCATGCAGATCGCGCCCGAGCAGGGGGCGTTCCTCACCATGCTCACGCGGCTCGTCGGCGCGAAGTCGGCGGTCGAGGTCGGCACGTTCACCGGCTATTCGTCGCTGTGCATCGCCCGGGGCCTGGGCGAGGATGGCCGGCTGCTCTGCTGCGACGTGTCGGAGGAGTGGACGGCCGTCGCCCGGCGGGCGTGGGAGCGCGCGGGGGTCGCCGACCGGATCGAGCTGCGGATCGCGCCGGGCGTGGAGACCCTGCGGGCGCTGCCGGGCACGCCGACCATCGACCTGGCGTTCATCGACGCCGACAAGCCGAGCTACGCGGCGTACTACGAGGAGATCCTCATCCGCCTGCGTCCCAACGGCGTGCTGCTGGTCGACAACGTCCTCTGGGACGGCCGGGTCGTGCAACCCGACGCCACCGACGAGAACACGCTCGCGATCCGGGCCTTCAACGACATGGTGGC
The DNA here is from genome assembly GCA_964558245.1 of uncultured Burkholderiales bacterium. Lineage (GTDB taxonomy): Bacteria > Actinomycetota > Acidimicrobiia > IMCC26256 > PALSA-610 > JBBQER01. The sequence continues at coordinate 928 of CAZLEC010000674.1, forward strand.
CGCCGACGACCGCGTCGACGCCGTGATGCTCCCCATCGCCGACGGCCTCACCCTCTGCCGCAAGAAGTAGAAAGCGCCTGCGGCCCCAGGCGCAGAGCGGAGGCCCGGGGGCCGGCGCGACGTCGCACGGGCGATAGAGGGCCGTAGCTCGTAGCCGAGTAGATACAGCTACATGCCTCGGATCATCTTGTAGACGGGGGCCATCTTCTGGCGGGTCTTCTCGGGGAGGGGGACCAGCTCGCCGAGCACGCGGGCGCCCCACACCATCTCCGCGGTGATCTCCACCATGTTGGCGACCTTCAGCGCATCCTTGGGTGACTTGCCGACGGTCAGGAGCCCGTGGTTCGCCATCAGCACCGCGGCCCGGTCGCCGACCCACTTCGACACCTCGTCGGCGAGCTGCTGGGAGCCGGTGAACTTGTAGTCGGCGACGGGCACGTCGCCGCCGACGAACGCCTCGACCTCCTCGATCACGCACGGGATCGGCTGGTGGGTGATCGCGAACATCGTGCAGAACTTGGCGTGGCAGTGGATCACGGCGTGGATGTCGTCGTAGGCCTTCAGGCACGCGAGGTGCAGCATCTTCTCGGTGGTCGGGCCGCGCGTGCCCTCCACGACGTTGCCCTCGAGGTCGCAGATCACGAGGTCGTCGAGCGTCATCGTGTCGTACTCGAGCGACGACGGCGTGAGCGCGACGTTGCCGTCGGGGAGCCGGGCGGAGAAGTTGCCGGCGGTGCCGTGCACGAGATTCGTGCGCAAGCTCTCCTGCGCGACCCACAGCAGGTCGGCGAGGATCTCCTCGCGAGTGCCCTTGAGTTCGGCCATCAGTCGAGCACCTCCGGGTTGACGCAGTTGACCGGCTTCTCGCCCCGCAGGATGCGACCGACGTCGTCGGCGATCAGCTTCGAGTGGTTGGCTTCGGTGTCGTAGGTCGCGCCGCCGATGTGCGGGGTGAGCACGACGTTGGGCATCGCGCACAACGGGTGGTCGGGCGCGAGGTGCTCGCCCTCGAAGTGATCGAGGCCGGCGCCCGCCAAATGGCCGGAGAGCAACGACGCCACGAGTGCGTCGGTGTCGTGCAGCAGCGCGCGGGCCGAGTTGACGTAGATCGAGCCCGGCTTCATCGCCGCGAACTGGGTGGCGCCCATGAGCCGCTCGGTCTCGGGCGTGACCATCGCGTGCATCGACACGACGTCGCACTCGGCGAGCATCTCCTGGAGCTCGTCGGCGGTGTGATGCGTCGCCTGCGGGTTGTAGGGGTCGAACGACAGCACGTGCATGCCGAGCCCCTCGAAGCGCCACTTGGCCGCGCGCCCGACCGCGCCCAGGCCGATGATGCCCGCGGTGCGCCCGGCCAACTGCCACGCGCGGTACCGCTGGTAGGGGATCTTGCCGCCGGCATACACCTCGTCGGCGCGCACGTCGTGATCGGCGGGCACGATGAAGCGGTTCGCTGCGAACATCAACGCCATCGTGAGCTCGGCCACGGCGTCGGCGTTGCGCCCCGGGGCGCGCAGCACCGGGATCCGGGCCTTGGTGGCGGCCTCCACGTCGACGTTGTTGGGGTCGCCCCGGCACGAGCCGATCAACTTCAGCGGCAGGTCGAACACCGCGCCCTTCACGGAGTCGGACTCGACGATGAGGATGTCGGCGCCCTCCGCAGTGAGCCGGGCCGCCAGCTTCTCGCCGTTCATCAGGCGCAGCGGGACGTGCTCGATCCACGGGTCGTACACGACGTCGGCGAGCG
>CAZLEC010000675.1:0-2660 GCA_964558245.1 uncultured Burkholderiales bacterium
GGGAGCAGCGCATGAGGAACTCACGGTCCGCGCGCTCTCGTCGGCCGGGAACCATGGGCGTCGTAGGCGTATTGGTCCTGGCTCTGGGGCTCGCCGCGTGCGGCTCGGGCGTCAACAAGGCGACCGTGTCGTCGACCACGGTCGGGACACCAACGAGGTCGGCGCCGCTCGGCGTGGGAGTGACGGCGAGCACCATCAAGGTGGGTGTCTCGCTCCTCGACTACGCGTGCGTTCAGGCGTTAACGAACTCGCTCCGATTCGGACAGCCCGCGATCTACCAGACCTTCATCGACTACGTGAACCACCACGGCGGTGTCGCGGGCCGCAAAATCGTGCCGGTCTACAAGTTGTTCTGTCCGATCGGGAACGCGACGGCACTGGCGTCGTGCACGGCCTTCACCGAGGACGACCAGGTGTTCGCAGTGATGGGAACGCTCTACGACCCGTCCGGCGACGCGCAGACCTGCGTCGCGAAGCAACACCACCGCGTACTCCTGACCTTCGATCTGACGCAAGCGATCATCGACAAGTCACCGCCCGGACTGATCGTGAACGCGGGGAGCAATCCCGAGCGGCTCGTACGCGTCTTGCTCGAGCTCCTCGCCAAGAGAGGGACACTCAAGGGCCGTACGGTCGGCGTGCTGGGCGATACCGCGGGCACCGCGACGGTCAACGGCACCATCCTGCCCGGCCTGAAGAAGCTCGGTGTGACGCTGGGCACCGTCGGTCTGCTCACGATCAGCGGTTCCGACACGACCGCCGCGCAATCGCAGCTCGACAGTTTCATCGAACGGTGGAAGACCGAGCACGTCGACACCGTGTTCTTGTCGGGCGATGCGGCGGCGTCGGTGCAGTTCGTCACGAAGTTGCGCAAGGAGCTCCCGAACCTGTTGTTGCTCTCCGACAACGGCTCGGTGCTCAACGATGCGCAGCAACTCCACCACTCCGGCGTGACGCCGAACCCGTACGAGGGGCTGATCACTGCGGGCGGGCAAACCCAAGCCGAGTACAGCGCCGGGCCGAACTGGAAGTTCTGCAAGGACGTGTACAAGCAAGAGACCGGCAAGAACGCGGCCGAGGCCACCGACGTGATTCCGTACAAGGGCAGCAAGACCCAGACGCTCGACGTCTACGGCACGATCAACGACGCCTGCCAGATCGTCACGATGTTCCAGGAAATCGGTAAACGCGTCGGGCCCGACCTCAACAACACCAACTGGGTGAACGCCGTCAACACGTACGGACCGATCACGAACCGCGGGTCGGGCCCCTACTCCTCGCTCACCAAGGGGAAGTACGACGCCGAGGACAACTGGCGGCTCGAGGAGATCGACACGTCACTGCCGCCCGACGGCCAGTTCCGATCGATCACCCCCCTGCAAGACATCACCGGATAGGGATCGCGTCGCTCACGGGGAAACGCGCCGGAAGCGGCGGGATGTACCCACGGCCTTTGGCGACCAATCGAGGCGTCCGGCATCCGCCGGGAGGGCAGCATTTCGCGTGAATCATCCCGACTTGGGCGGAGTCGGCGGCCCGAGGGAGTTTCCTTTTCGACTGCTGGACGATCACCCCTAGCGAGGTATGGCTTCGTCGAACGGCGACGTTCACACTTCACCTAATCGCAATGACTCATGATGGGAGCACTGGGATGCGCAAGTTTGGTGGACTGTTGTTGGCCGGAGCGATGGCGTTGTCGGTCGGACTGATCAGCGGGCCTGCCGGCGCGGCGGCCGCCGGTCCGCAGTGCGCGGCGTTGACCACGAAGACCGTGGGGTCGAAAGTCAGCGCCACGGTGTCGAAGTGCACCCCGGCGACCGCGACCGGCGGATCGGGAAGCGGGGTCTTCACCGCGTCGACGAAGACGTCCGGCTCGTTCAACATCACACTCACGTGGGTGAAGGGCCACGGCACGACCAAGGGCGTCGTCAAGTTCGGCCCCTCGAAGGGTCTCGGGAAGTGCGCGGCGGGAACGTCGAGCCGGCTGGCGATCACGGGCTCGGTCACCGGCGGTACCGGTACTGCGGTCAAGACGATCAAGGCCGGCCAGAAGGTCACCGCCTCGGTGTGCATCGGCAAGACGGCCGACACGCTCGAGCCGGGCACCGTCATGAAGATCTGACCGACAACTACGGCGTTGTGCGTTCGGGGGTCGGCTGCGGCCGGCCCCCGAACCGCGTCCGGGGCCTCAGATGTCCATGAGGAGCGATTCGGCTTCGGCGGCCAGTGACAGCCACCGCTCCTCGGCGGCGTCGACGCGGCTCTGGCCGGCCGCGAGCTCCGCGCCGAGGCGCACCAACTCCTTGTGGTCGGCGCCCGCCGCGACGAGCTCGACCTGCACGCGGTCTCGCGCCGCGATCGCTTCGGCCAGCTCGCGATCGGCAAGTCCCAACTGACGGCGCAGCGTGCTCGGGCTCTTCCTCGTCACCGGGGCCGTGACCGGAGGCGGTGCCGTCCGTTGCGGCGCGGACCCGGCCGACGTCGCGCCGGCCGAACCGGTGGGTCGGGCCGCGCGCAGTGCCAGCCATCCGGCGACGCCGCCCGGCACCACGGTGGCCCGACCGTTGCCGTCCAGGGCCAGCACCTCGCTGACCGTGCGGTCGAGGAACACGCGGTCGTGGCTGACGACGATGAGGATGCCCGGCCAGTCGTCGAGGAAT
>CAZLEC010000676.1:0-2649 GCA_964558245.1 uncultured Burkholderiales bacterium
CCGCATGGCCGACATGGGATTCCTGCCTCAGGTCGAGTGGATCATGCGCAAGGTTCCGAAGGACCATCGGCAGACGCTGCTCTTCTCCGCGACACTCGACCGCGAGGTCGACGTGCTGGTGCGCCGCTACATGCACGATCCGGTGCTGCACGAGGTCGAGGCCGACACCGAGAGCGTCGACGACATGACGCACCGGTTCCTGCGCGTGCACGAGCTCGACCGCATCAAGGTGCTCGCCGCGATCGCGGAAGGCGCCTCCCGCACGATGGTGTTCGTGCGTACCAAGCGCGGCGCCGACAAGCTCGTGTCCCAGCTCAAGCGGGAGGGCGTCGACGCCGGCGCCATTCACGGTGACCTCCGCCAGTCGGCGCGGGAGCGGGCGCTGAAGGACTTCCAAGGCGGCACGCACGTCGTGCTCGTCGCGACCGACGTCGCTGCGCGCGGCATCCACGTCGACGACGTCGACGTGGTCGTGCACTTCGATCCACCGGAAGAGCACAAGGGCTACACGCACCGCTCCGGGCGCACGGCCCGCGCCGGTCGCGAAGGAGTGGTCGTGACCTTCGTGCTCTGGAACCAGGAGCTCGACGTCGAGAAGCTGCAGCGCCGACTCGGTTTGCGCGAGCCCATCATCGAGGTGTTCTCGAACGACCCGCGTCTCGCCGACCTGACCACGCTCGACAGCCCCGCCCCCAAGCGGCGGGTCGCGACTGCTTCGTAGGAGGGCCAGGCGCAGATCTGGAGGCCCGGTCGCACCGCGAAGTCGCACGGGCGATCGAGGGCCGCAGGTCGCAGCCGCATAGGGGCGTCGTAGCATCGGGACATGGCTGATTGGTCGGTTCCGATAGGCGGTAAGTCGGTGACAACCGGCGAGTGGATCGAGGTGCGCGCGCCGTACGACGGCGCGCTACTCGGCCGCGTGCCGGCCTGCGGGACCGAACAGGTCGACGACGCGGTGGCAGCCGCCAAGGCCGCGCTCGCGGCCGGACCGCTCCCGGCGTGGAAACGGGCCGAGATCCTCGACCGCGCCGCGCAATTGCTCGCCGGACGCACCGAGGATCTCGCGCGCGTCATCGCGACCGAGTCGGCGAAGCCGATCAAGACCGCGCGGGTCGAGGCGCAGCGTGCGATCTCCACGTTCACGTTCGCCGCGGTCGCGGCGCGGACACTCGCCGGCGACGTCGTGCCGATGGACGCGAGCGCCGCGGGCGAGGGCAAGCTCGCGTTCACGCTGCGGGTGCCGATCGGTGTGGTCGGCGCGATCAGCCCGTTCAACTTTCCGCTCAATCTCGTGGCCCACAAGCTCGCGCCCGCGATCGCGGCCGGGTGCCCGGTCGTGCTGAAACCCGCGAGCCAGACACCGCTCTCGGCGATCACGCTCGCTCGCATGCTGCTCGAGGAGTGCGGGCTCCCCGCGGGTCATCTCAACGTCGTGACGGGCGGGGGCGGCACTGTCGGCAACGCGATCGTCGACCATCCCGACATCGCGCTGATCACCTTCACGGGTTCGCCGGAGGTCGGGTGGGGCATACGAGCCCGCGCCCCGCGCAAGAAGGTCGGGCTCGAGCTGGGCAACAACGCGCCACTCATCATCGAGCCGAGCGCCGACGTGCAGACGGCAGCCAAGAAGGTGTCGGTCGCGGGCTTCTCCCACGCCGGACAGTCGTGCATCTCGACGCAACGCATCTATGTGCACGAGTCGGTGCGCGACCGATTCCTCGACACCCTGGTTCCGCTCGTGGAAGGCCTCGTGGTGGGCGATCCGCTCGACGAGTCGACCGACGTGTCGGCGCTCATCTCGAGCGGCGAGCGCGATCGAGTGCAGTCGTGGGTCGACGAGGCGGTCGCCGCGGGCGCCGAGATCCTCGCCGGTGGGAAGGTGCGCGAAGACGGTGTGCTCGCGCCGACCGTGATCGGCGGGGTCACCCCCGACATGAAGGTGTGCGCCAACGAAGTGTTCGGCCCGGTCGTCGGGATCGCCACGTATACCGACCTCGACGACGCGCTGCGGCTCGCCAACGACTCGCGCTACGGGCTGCAGGCCGCGATCTTCACGGCCGATCTCTCCGATGCGCTGAAGGCGGCACGCGTCCTCGACTACGGCGGAGTGCTCGTGAACGAGGTGCCGACCTTCCGCGCCGACCAGCAGCCCTACGGCGGGAACCGCGACAGCGGGAACACCCGCGAAGGCCCCCGGTGGGCGGTCCGGGAGATGACGGAGGAGCGCCTCGTCGTGATCCAGAGTTGACCCTCCGTCGGGCAATCCAAATGGGGCCCCGAGGCCCGGGCCGGTAACCTTCGCAGCCGTGGCGAACACCGAAACCAATCCGCAATCAGGTGCGGAGCCAGGCTCCGACGGTTCGGCCGTCACCCCCGAGGTGCTCGAGGCGTTGCAAACGCCGTCGCCGGGCAACGAGGGCAGCCTCGACGGCGAGCAGGTCGCCCGGCCCACCAAGCTGATCCGCATCGCGTCGATGGTTCGCGCCCTGCTCGACGAGGCGCGCCTCGCCCCGCTCGACGACGCCGGCCGCCGGTCGCTCAAGGCCATCCACGAGAAGTCGTTGCACGAGCTCGAGGGCATCCTCTCCGAAGACCTCCGCAAGGAGCTCGCCGACGTGACCCTGCCGTTCACGAGCGACACCCCGAGCG
>CAZLEC010000677.1:0-2638 GCA_964558245.1 uncultured Burkholderiales bacterium
GACGATCGAACCGGCGCCGAGCACCGATCCGCGCACGCGTGCTCCCGTGTGCACGTGCGAGCCGGGACCGAGCAACGTCGGCGCGAGCACGGTCGCGCCGGGCTCGATGGTCGCGTCGCCCTGGGTCCAGATCCCTTCCGACAGCTCGCGCGCGCCCGGCGTGGGCGGCCGGCCGACGCTGCCGCGCAGCACGTCGATGTGCGCCTCCAAGTACTTCTCCGGCGTTCCGATGTCGAGCCAGTACGCGTCGGTACGGAAACCGAACAGCCGACCCGGGTGCTCGAGCAGACGGGGAAACGTCTCGCGCTCGACCGAAACGTTGAGGCGGGGCGGGATCCGATCGAGGAACGCGGGCTCGAGCACGTAGGTGCCGGCGTTGATCCAATCGCTCGGTGCGAATCCCGGCGCCGGCTTCTCCACGAACGCGATCACTCCGCCGTCGGCGGCAGTCGGCACGACTCCGAACGCGCTCGGATCCTCCACTCGGGTCAGCGCGATCGTGACCTCTGCCTTCCGCTCGTCGTGGAACTCGACCATCGCACTCAGGTCGAGACCGGTGAGCACGTCGCCGTTGCACACGACGAAACGCTCCTCGATGCCGGCCGCGGCGAACCGGATCGCGCCCGCGGTACCGAGCGGCTCGTTCTCGACCGCGTAGTGCAAGCGCATCCCGCGGAACGTGTCGTGGCCCGACTCGTCGCGGAAGTGCTCGTGGAACGCGTCGGGGAGGTAACCCATGGAGAGCACCACCTCGTCGACTCCGTGATCCGACAACCACACGAGCTGACGCTCGAGAAACGGTTGATTCGCGATCGGGAGCAGCGGCTTCGGGGTGGTGTACGTCAACGGCCGCAGCCGTGACCCCTCGCCGCCGACGAGGACGACGGCCTTCATGCGGCCAAAAGGGTGCTCACGGCGGCCAGATTAGCCCGGGGCTGCTTCGTGCGGCTCGGACGGACGAGCGGAGCGCCATGCGTGCTCGGCCATCGCCAGCACCGCGCGCACCGCGAAGTACACGGCCGCGAACGGAAGGAGCACGGCACGGGGACCGGTGAGCCGGACCTTCGCGAAGCGCCACGCCGATCGATGGTGCTCGAGCAGCATGCGGTAGGGCCGCCGCGACGCGCTGACGCCCTGAGCGTGCACGACCACCGCGGTCGGCTCGTACGCAACTTCCCAACCGGCACGGCGCAACCTCCAGCAGAGATCGGTGTCCTCGAGGTACATGAAGTAGCGCTCGTCCCAGCCGCCGACCTCGTCGAGCGCGGAGCGCCGCAACCACAGGGCCGCACCCGACACCCAGTCGACGAGGCGCGGGACCGAGGGGTCGGCATCGAGTTGGCGGTACTTCACGGTGAAGGGGTTCGTCGGCCACCAGAGGCCGAGGAGGCCGTGCCCGATCGCGATCGGGACCGACGGGAACGTTCGCGCCGACGGATAGTCGGTGCCGTCGAGATTGCGCAGGCGCGGGCCGCACGCCGCGAGGCGAGGTTCGCCGGCGAGACGGTCGAGCATCGCGCCCGCCGCGCCCGCCTCGACCACGGTGTCGGGATTCAGCACCGCGATGATCGGCGCCTTGGTAACGGCGGTTCCGAGGTTCGCGCCGCGCGCGTACCCGACATTGCCCGGCGCGCGTATCACGAGCACGTCGGGGAACGCGGCGAGGAGCTCGTCGACCGAGCCGTCGCGCGATCCGTTGTCTACGACGACGAGCTCGACCGGGCCGGCACTCGAGTCGGCGAGCACCGACCGCACGCAGTCGACGAGGAGCGAGCCCGCCTCGTAGTTGACGACGACGGCGGCCCAGCCCGGCCGGCTCCGTTGGGGATCAGCCGAAGTGTGAACGGCTGAGTCTTGGTCAATCCGCAAAGCGGAATTTGGCCAGCGTCCACAACGCCGCGAAGCCGTCGCGCCAGGTGATCTTCTTGCCTTCGTCGAACTCGCGGCCCGTGTACGAGATCGGGACTTCGTAGATGCGGATACGCCGCTTCAAGATCTTCGCCGTGATCTCGGGCTCGATGTCGAAGCGGTTGCACCGCAGCTCGAGATCGAGCAGGAGCGCCCGGTCGATGAGCTTGTAGCACGTCTCCATGTCGGAGAGCGTGGTGTTGTAGAGCACGTTGGTGACGAACGAGAGCATGCGGTTGCCGATCCAGTGCAGGAACAGCATGTTGCGGCGCTCACCCGTGAACCGCGAGCCGTACACGACTCGGGCCCTCCCCCGCATCACCGGCGCGACCAGCTTCGGCCAGTCTTCGGGGTCGTACTCGAGATCGGCGTCCTGGATCAGCACGTAGTCGCCCGACGCGACCTCGATGCCGGTACGCACCGCGGCGCCCTTGCCGCGGTTGTGGTCGTGCAGGATGATCCGAACCGTGCTGTCGCTCAGCTGATTCAGCACATCGCGCGTTCCGTCGGTGCTGCCGTCGTCGACGACGATGATCTCGCGATCGATCCCGTCGGGGAGCTCGACCGCGCGCATGCGCCGCAACACCTCCACCACGGTGTTGCGCTCGTTGAAGACCGGAACGATGACCGACAGCTTGCGGATCTTCGGGGGCGTGCGGTCAAGCTCGTCCACGGGCGCGCTCCTCCAGGTACCAGGCGTGTGTGCGTTCGAGTCCCTCGCGCAGCTCGA
>CAZLEC010000678.1:0-2635 GCA_964558245.1 uncultured Burkholderiales bacterium
GTTCGCGCGGCCGTTGCCATTGCCCGCGTAGTGACCGTTGCCGTTGCCCGCGTAGTGGCCGTTCCCGTTGCCATTGCCGTTACTCGTGTGCTGACCGTTGCCGTTGCCGTTGGCGCTGAGCGTCACGGCCGAACGCGGGCGCAACGGACCGGTGGCGAGCAGCGAGCTCAGGCCCGGCCCCGAGTTCGTGGAGCCGAACAGCTCCTCCACGTGGGGGCGGCGCAGGTCGGCCGAGATGAGCACGGTCACGAACCCGGCCTCGGCGTAGGCGACCGCGAGGTGGGCGGCCACAGTGGTCTTGCCGTCGCCGGTGCCCGCGCTCGACACGACGATGCGCCGCAGCGGCCCGTCGACCCCGAGGAATTGCAGCCCGGTGCGCAGCGCCCGCACGGCCTCGGAGAACTCACCGGGCCGCACGACCACCGGCGACGCGGTGTTGGCCACGGCGGAGTCCTTGGGGATCTGGGCGAGCAGGGGCCGCCGGGTGATCTCCTCGATCTCGTCGGCCGTGTTCACCTTGTCGTCGAACCGCTCGCGCAGCATCTCGATGCCGAGACCGATGAGCAGCCCCGCGGTCGCGCCGAGCGCCGCGTCCCGGAGCGGCTTCGGTGTGATCGGCGTGCCCGGCAACCCGGCCGCGGCCACGAGCGTGGCCTGCTGGCGGGTGAGCTGAATGTTCGTGCGCAGGTTCAGCTGGGTCGTGTAGAGCCCCGAATACTGCACGTTCACGGCCGCCAGCCGCGCCGCGAGCGCGCCGGCATTCGCCGCGCCGCCCTTCTTCTTCGACGCCGCCGCGATCTGCGTGTCGAGATTCGCAATCTGCAACTGCAACGTGTCGAGCCGGGGCTGGATACCGGCCACCGCCGCCTTCAGGTTCCCGAGCGCATACGCGTAGCTGCTCGCGATGTAGGCGTTGGCGAACGCGTTGGCGGCGGCTTGCACCTCGGCCGCGTCGCCCGACTTGGCGACGATCGTCAACACGCCCGAGGTCGGGTCGGGCACCACGCTCACCTGGCTCAGGAGCAGCTCCGGTGACGGGTGGCCGGGCATCGCCTTGGAGGCGGCCTGCGCGACTGCGAAGCTGTGCGCGACCGTGACCTGCGACGCCGTGTACGACGGCAGGTCGACCACGGCGGCCCCCGACGGCGAACCGGCCGACTGCGCCGTGTTGTTGGGCTGCAACAGCACCTGCGCGCTGGTTTGGTACACGGGCTTTTGGAAGTAGTTGCTCGCGGCGCCGACGGCCACGCCGAGCACGATCGCCCACAGGACGACTTTCCACGCCCGCCGGCGCAGGATGCGAAATATCTGCTGCGGCTCCATGGATTCAGCGTTTTCCCGTTATCGCCGGCCGGGGGGACCTACTCGGCAACGTCTCACGCGAGCGCAGATCGTACTGAACGCGTCGACATCGCCCAATTCTGTGAACCACACACATCAGCCGAGCGCTGCCGAGCTGACGGCTCCGCGGCGGCTAGTGACCGTTCTTCTTCTTGTCGTGGTGCGGATCGTGCGGGTGCATCGGGCCCGTTCCACCCGACGGCACACGACACTTGAACCGCTTGTGGTGATGCCGATCGTGGTCGTCGTGGCAGTGACGGGGCGGCATCGTCGTGGTGGTCGTGGTCGACGTCGACGTAGTTGTCGACGCGGTGGTCGTGGTGGAGCCGTGATGATGGCGGCCGGGATCGCCGTCGTGGTTGCCGGAGTTCTTCGACTCGGTGTGCACCTGCTTGCCGTAGCTCGATGGCGTACCGGTGGACGCACCCGTAGCGGTGTGCTCGAGCGCGACGAGTCCGCCTCCTGCGACGATCAACGTCAGCAGAACGGACATACGGCGAACAAAAGAGCGGCGGCGATTGCGGGGGTAATTAGCCATGCTTCAATCCCAGCGTTGGCGAGGGCCTTGGCTTCGACTATGGATGGTATAGGAGGCGTCCAGCGGTGGCTATGGCCATCACCGTGAGTGCTGTAAACGCCATACCCCGTTCACATCACTACCAAGCGCGAAGACTGCGGGCGGCGCGCCGTTGGTCCAGCTCCAACCGGTCGGAAGCGTGACATGCAGGTGCAAAACGTCACCATCGTGTGCGTCGAGCCGGCGGAAGTGCAACGCGTACGTTGTAGTTCCGTGCTCGCTCGGCTCCAGTAAGTGAGGAACGTTCCACACCACGGTGAACGACGTCGACGACTTCGGCGACGCAGCCTCGAACCAGCTCGCGGCCGGATGCCCCGCCAATGCCGGCGGATGCGCGTCGGGCGGATCCGACGCCGCACCGAGCGTGGCGCCATCGGGCCCGTACACCGTGATGAGGCTCAACGAGTCGATGTTGAGCAGGTGGTCGTACCCGTAGTTGGCCGGGAGCGTGTTGGCGATCGTGACCTTGGTCGTGATCGTGGCCGAGCCGTCGGCGTGCAACACGACATGGTGATCGAACGTGCGCTGCAGACCGTTGCCGTTCTTCGCCGCGTACTCGAACTCCGCTTCGTTGAAGAAGTCGCCCGACACCTGCGGCAGCGTTCCGTTCCACGCGCGTTCGCTCAGCGCGTTCTGGATCGCGGGCTCGCTCGACCAGCCCATCGCCTCGCGCGCGGTGAAGCCCTGCCCCATCGCTTTGGCGAGCGGATCCCACTT
>CAZLEC010000679.1:0-2634 GCA_964558245.1 uncultured Burkholderiales bacterium
GCCGCATGGAGCGGCTGCCGACGATCACGATGTCGGCGATCGGTCTCGGGATCGTCTCGCAGGGCGCGCGCTACCACTACTCGTCCGACGCGTACCGCTCGGCCATCATCGCCGCGATCATCGTGGTGGCGCTGCTGGCGCAGCGGTCGACGACCCTCTCGCGACTCACGAGCTCGGCCACCTCCACGTGGCAGGAGACCCGCGAGGTGCGAGCGATCCCGGCGGAGTTGCGGCGCGAGCCCGCCGTGCGCCTGGCCCGCTGGATCCTCGGCACCTTGCTCGTGATCGGCCTCGCGCTCATCCCGCTCCTGCTGCCCGGCAACCGGGTCGAGCTCGTCACCGTGATCGCCATCTACGGTTTGATCGGGCTGTCGCTCGTGGTGCTCACCGGCTGGGCCGGCCAGGTCAGCTTGGGCCAGATGGCATTCGTCGGCTTCGGCTCCGCGCTGGCCAGCGAGATGGCCGTTCGCTGGCACGTCGACACGGGCCTGATCCTCCTCGCGGCGGGCGCGCTCGGCGCGGTGCTCGCGGTGATGGTCGGCATGCCGACGCTGCGCGCGCGGGGCCTGGCATTCGCGGTGATCACGCTCGCGTTCGCGCTCGCGACCTCCGACTTCTTGTTGAACACCGGCTATTCGCCGCTGCGCAGCTGGCTTCCCACCGACGTGATCAACCGCACCCGGCTGTTCGGGGTGGTTCCGCTCGGGACCGACAAGGAGTTCTACATACTCACGATCGTCGTGCTGGTGCTCGCAATGGTCGGGGTGCGCGGCTTGCGCGCGAGCCGCACCGGCCGGGTCCTCATCGGCGTGCGCGACAACGAGCGCGCGACTGAGGCGTATGCCATCCGGGCCCGGAACGCGCTGATGCTCGCGTTCGCAATCTCCGGCTTCCTCGCCGGCGTCGCCGGCGCGCTGTTCGTGTTGCAGCAGCAGCTGCTGATCGACCAGACCTTCACGCCCGACGTGAGTCTGCGCATCTTCGCGATGGTGGTGGTCGGCGGGCTGGGGTCGATCTCGGGCGCGGTGCTCGGCGCCGTGTTCGTGTACGGGGTGCAGTACTTCCTGCCGTCGCAGTGGGCGTTCCTCGCGACCGGCGCCGGCCTGCTTCTCGTGCTCCTGCTCGTGCCGGGCGGACTGGGCGCGATGTTCGGTGACGCCCGCGACGGTGCGCTGCGCTGGTACGCGCGCCGCAAGGGCATTCGGGTGCCCAGCCTCGTGGCCGACACCCGGGTCGAGCCCGACATCGCGGCGGCGCCGCTCAAGGACCTGCTCGCCGACGTCGCCGAACGCGGCGACCTCGAGGTGCTCCCCCAAACATGAGCACCCATTCACAAACTCGTCCGGTGCGCAAGCCTCCGATCGTGTGGTTCACCGTTCGCGGCTTCCCCGTTCACAAGCCGCGGCCGCCGCGTCAGTTCTTCGGCGAGATGAGCGGGGGCGAGGCCCTGTTCCCGCTGCTCGTGCTCGTCGGTCTCAACTTCGCCAACCAGCTCGACGTGAGCGCGTTCGGCATCCTCGGTCCCGACATCCGCGACTCGTTCCACCTCTCCAACCAGGGATATCTCACGATCGTCGCGCTCACCCAGCTCGGTGGGCTCCTGCTCGCGATCCCGCTCGCCTACTACTCCGACCGGATCCCCCGGGTCGTCATCGCGATCATCGGCGCCGCGGTGTGGGGCGTGTTCGGGTTGTTCACCGGCCTCGCGGTCACGGTGTTGTTCCTCGTGATCGCGCGTTCGGGAGCCGGCATGGGTCGGGCGGTGATCACGCCCTCGCACAACTCGCTGCTCTCCGACTATTACCCACCAGAAGTGCGGCCCGACGTGTACGGGTTCCACGCGATAGGGCTCGCGCTCGGCGCGTTGGTCGGGCCGGTGCTGGGCGGGATCCTCGGCCAGTGGTTCGGGTGGCGGGTGCCGTTCTACGTGTTCGTGGTCCCGACGGTCGTGTTCGTGATCCTCGCGCTCAAGCTGCGCGAGCCCGGACGCGGACACTGGGAACGCGCGGCCGCCGGCGCCAGCGCCGCAGTGATCGCGACCGACGAGGTGCCGCCGTCGTACGCCGAGTCGATCCGCATCCTCTGGCAGATCGGGACGCTCCGGCGGATCTGGTACGCGCTGCCGTTCCTGGCCGCGTCGTTCATCGGGCTCGTCACGCTGACGTCGCTCTTCTACCAACACGTCTTCCACCTCGACGACTTCCAACGCGGGCTCGTCGCCGCGCTGGCCGAGCCGGGGCAGATCATCGCGATCCTGCTCGGCATCCCGCTGGCGTCGAGGCTGATGCTGCGCGACCCGGGCGGCGGCCTGCGCATGCTGGCGGGCCTCGGTGTGGTGATCGCGGCCGCGTGGACCGCGTTCGCGTTCGCGCCCAACCTCGGCATCGCGATCGTGATGAACTTCATCGTCGCCGGGCTCTCGTCGTTGCTCGTGCCCGGGATCTTCGCGGCGTTGTCGTTGACGATCCCGCCCAAGGTGCGCTCGATGGGCTTCGCGATGGCCGCGCTGTTCATCGTGCCCGGATTGCTCGCGCTCTACGTAGTGGGCGGCATCGCCGACTCGTACGGCCTGCGAGCCGGCTTGTTCATCGTCGCTCCGATCTTTTTGATCGGCGCGTGGGTGCTCGCCTCCGG
>CAZLEC010000680.1:0-2631 GCA_964558245.1 uncultured Burkholderiales bacterium
GCGCGCTCCTCCAGGTACCAGGCGTGTGTGCGTTCGAGTCCCTCGCGCAGCTCGACCTTCGGCTCCCAACCGAGCAGCTGCTGCGCGCGGGTGATGTCGGGCTTGCGGCGCGTCGGGTCGCCCATCGGGAGCGGCTCGTACACGATCTCGATGTCGACGCCCGCGACCTCGCAGACGAGTTGGGCGAGCTCGAGCATCGTGTGCTCGGTCGGGTTCCCGATGTTGACCGGCTCGACCAGCGGCGAGTCGAACAGGGCGAGGATGCCCCGCACCTCGTCGGCGACGAAGCAGAACGAACGGGTCTGCGTGCCGCGGCCGTAGACCGTGAGCGGCTCCCCGGCGATCGCCTGCACGAGGAAGTTCGACACGACGCGTCCGTCGGCCGGGCGCAAACGCGGACCGTACGTGTTGAAGATGCGCACGATCCGCGTCGGGAGGTCGTAGAGCCGGTGGTACGTCATCGTGAGCGTCTCGGCGAAGCGCTTGGCTTCGTCGTAGACGGCGCGCAGACCGATCGAGTCGACGTTGCCGAGATAGGTCTCCGGCTGCGGGTGCACGAGCGGGTCGCCGT
Source organism: uncultured Burkholderiales bacterium (assembly GCA_964558245.1). Lineage (GTDB taxonomy): Bacteria > Actinomycetota > Acidimicrobiia > IMCC26256 > PALSA-610 > JBBQER01. The sequence continues at coordinate 572 of CAZLEC010000680.1, forward strand.
AGATCTCGCTGGTGGAGGCGAGCAGGAAAGGCGCGTCGTTGGCACGGGCGAGATCGAGCGCGTGCCGGGTGCCGATCGAGCTGACGTCGAGCGTCTCGAGCGGCATCGAGAGGTACTCCGGCGGGCTCGCGGGGCTCGCCATGTGCAACACGCCGTCGACCCGCCCGCTGACCGGGATCCCCTGGACGACGTCGGCGACGACGAGCTCGAAACCGGGATGGCCGGCGAGATGCGCGACGTTCTCCGGCCGGCTCGTGGAGAAGTTGTCGACCGCCACCACGGTTTCGCCGCGCTCGAGCAACGCGTCGCACAGGTGCGAACCGACGAAGCCGGCGCCGCCGGTCACCACGATTCGGCTCATCGGATTCGGCTCATCGGGTCGTGTCTTTCATCATGCTCCAACTCGTCGGCAGCACCGGGGGCCCAGCTGAGTCCTCATCGACCCTACCGGCGGCCGATTCCGCTGTATTCGAATCCCCGCCGGCGCATCGCCGCCGGATCGAGCAAGTTCCGCGCGTCGACGATCGCCGGGCGGCGCATCGCCGCGCGCACCCGCTCGAAGTCGAGCCACCGGAACTCCTCCCATTCCGTGAGCAGCGCGACCACATCGGCTCCCGCCGACGCCTCGTACGCGTCGGGCCGCACGTCGAGCTCGGGCAACAGCTCGGCCGCGGCTTCGCCCGCCGCCGGGTCGTAGGCACGGACGACCGCGCCCTCCTCCAACAGCTTGCGCGCAACCACGAGCGAGGGCGAATCGCGCAAATCGTCGGTATCGGCCTTGAAGGTGAGGCCCCACATCGCGACCTGGACCCCCGAGAGCGACGCGGGCTCGGCCGCGCGGCCCGCGGCCGCGCGCACCTTCTGCACGATCCGCTCGTGCTGGCCGTGATTCACCCCGACCACGCCCTCCAGCAGCTGGAAGTCGTATCCCGCATCGCGCGCGGTGTGCAGCAACGCGGCAACATCCTTGGGGAAGCACGAACCGCCGAATCCCGGCCCCGGATGCAGGAACTGGAATCCGATCCGAGCGTCGTACCCCATGCCGATCGCGACCTCGCGCACGTCGGCGTCGACCGCCTCGCAGAGATTGGCGACCGCGTTGATGAACGAGACCTTCGTCGCGAGGAACGCGTTCGACGCGTACTTGATCATCTCGGCCGAAGCCGGATCCGTCACCAGCACCGGCGCGTGCACGCCGCGGTAGAGCTCCGACACCCGCACCGCCGACTCCGGATCCTCGCAACCGATCACGATGCGATCGGGATGCAGGAAATCGTGCACCGCCTGGCCCTCACGGAGGAACTCGGGGTTCGACGCGACGGTCACGTGCTCGCGCGGCGTCCCGGCCTCGGCCAGCACGCGCTGCACGAACCGCGTCGAGCCGACCGGCACCGTCGACTTGTTGACCACAACGGCCTTCGGCGAGAGCACCGGCGCGATCTCGCGGGCAACGCGCTCCACGAAGCTGAGATCAGCCGAACCGTCGACGCCCTGGGGCGTCTGCACGCACAGGAACACGATGTCGGCCCCGCGCGCCGCGATGTCGGCGCCCACGACGAACGACAACCGCTTCGACGCCAGACCCTCGGCGATCAGCGCGGGCAGGCCGTCCTCGAGAATCGGCACCTCGCCCTTGCGCAGGCGCGCCACCCGCTCGGCGTCGATGTCGGCGCATACGACCTCGTGCCCGAGGTGCGAGAGGCACGCGGCGGTCGTGAGCCCCACATAGCCCGCTCCGACGACTGCGATGCTCATGCGGTTCCGATCTCCGGCCCTCGAACGCCCGCGCCGAACACGAACCGACCCGGGCCTCCGGTCTGCACCTGGGTGGTCATCTGGTGGTTGCCCGGCTACGGGGCGCGCGACGACAAAGTGCGAGAGTGAGACCCACGAAGGTCGATGTTAGGGGTCGCATCGCCGCGCGACCGGCTCCGACGGCTAGCAGCCGGCGAGCGGCATCACGCCGCCCGGATTGGCCGGCGGCCCGGTCGTCGGAGTGGCGCCGCTCGAGGCGGGGTGTGCGGCCGTGGCGGCGGGCTTGGCCGTGGTGGCCGGGGTGT
>CAZLEC010000681.1:0-2630 GCA_964558245.1 uncultured Burkholderiales bacterium
CGGTCGTCGACGAATCGCGTCGCATCGTCGTCGGGTACGACAGCGGCAACGGGGTGCTCGCCGCATTCGACATCGACGACGACGGTGCGCTCACCCTGCGTTGGCGCCGCGACCAGAACCACGCCTGCCACCCACTGCTGTTCGCCGACACCGGCGAGCTCGTCACGAACGACCACGACTCGACCGGCATGGCCGACGCCATCGTCGTGCTGGACATCGAGTCGGGCGAAGAGCGCGTCCGCGTCGATGCGGGGAGCGCGGTCCAGTCGGTGCTCTTCCCGGCCGCCGGCTTCGGACGGGACTTCTACTACTGCTCCTTCGCGGCCATAACCCGCGTCTGGAGCGGCTCGTGAGCGGAGCCTCAAGCGCAAGTAGTCATGTGACGACTTGATAGGGATGGCCGAGGAGAACGGTTTACCGCCCGGACTCCACTTCGCGGGCGTGAACACGCGCCTGCTGCTTCGCTTCCTGCGCGAGCACGAGGCGCCCGACGCCGTCGCGAGCGTGCTCCGCGACGCCGGGGAGTCGCGCACCGAGGAGGAGCTCGTCGACGCGGCCACCTGGAGCTCGTACGACCAGTTCCGGAAGCTGCTCGAAGTGACCGCGAGGTCGTTCGGCGGCACCGCAACGCTCGAACGCGCGGCGAGCGGCGGCCTGACCGACGGGTCGCAGGCCGAGATGACCGCGATGCTCCAATCGCTCGGCTCTCCTGACGCGCTCCTGCGCATCGTGACCGACGCCGGCGGCGCCGGGCTCGCGCCCGTGCTTTCGCTCGAAGGCTGCGAGGTCGGCCCGAGCGAATGGATCGTGCGCGAACGGTTTGCCGAAGGGTTCTCCCCGTTTCGGGAGTACTGCGCGTGGGCCGCGGGCCTCTATTCCAACATCCCGACGCTGTTCGGCATGCGCGCGGAGGTGACAAAGGAAGCCTGCGCGTGTGACGGCGCGCCCGCGTGCGTATACCGGATCCGCTGGTTCCCCGACGATGCGTCGACCGAAGCGGAATACTTCGAGGCGCGGGTGAAGATTCTGACTGCTCGTCTCGAAGGCTTGCAGCAGACCGTCGGCGACCTCGTGTCCGACGACGATCTCGAGCGCGTGCTGACCCGGGTCGTGGTCTCGGCGGCGCGCACGATCTCGGCCCCGGTGTTCGTGCTCGCGTTGGAAGCGATGCCCGCGGCCGACAAGCTCGTCTACTCCGCCGGCATCGGCGACGACGACACGGAGCATCGCGTCGCGGCCGAGCTCCTGGCCGGCGACCACGACGCCGACGAGCATCACCTCGTGGTGGAAGTGCGATCGACTCGGCGCGGATACGGCCGCCTCGCGGCGATCAATCCCACCGGTCGCTTCTTCCCGCAAGAGCGCATCGTGCTCGAGGCGTACGCGCGTCTGGTCGCGGCCGCGCTCGACTCGGCCGCCGCGGTGGAAGACGCGAGGCGTCAGACCCAGACCGCGCGCGCGTTGCTCGAGCTGTCCAACTCCCTTGCCGAGATCGCGACCACCGACGAGATGGCCGCGCACATCGCGCGGGCGGTGACCGCGGTGGTCGGCTGCGACCGTGCGGCAGTGATCCTGTTCGAGCCGGGCGAGCCCGTCGGCCGGGTCGTCGCCACACACGGCTTCTCGGCCGCGAGCGAACAGCGGCTGCGCGCGACGAACATCCCGGTCGCGCAGCTCGACGCGTCGAACGGCTCGGTACGCGTATGGGATCGCAACACCGCGGCCGACAGCGTGACGTTGTCGAACCTGATGAAGAAGATGGGCAGCCAAGCCGTCGCGATCATTCCCATCATCATCAACCAGGAGCCGGTCGGCCTCGTCGTCGGCGACGTCGTGGACCGACCCGAGCGACTCAACGACGATCCCGACGTCGCGGACCGCCTCCGCGGCCTCGCGAGCCAGGCCACAATCGCGATTCGCAACGCCCGGCTGCTCGAGAGCATCCGCCACCAGGCCCTGCACGACGCACTCACGGGTCTGCCGAATCGCACGCTCATCCTCGACCGGGTCGAGCAGATGCTCGCCCGTGCCCGCCGGCGCAGCATCGAGAGCGCGGCTCTCTTCATCGATCTCGACGGCTTCAAGCAGGTGAACGACACGCTGGGACACGAAGCCGGCGACCGGTTGCTGCAGTCGGTTGCCGCCCGCCTGTCGGCCACGCTGCGCGAAGCCGACACGATCGCGCGCATCGGCGGCGACGAGTTCGTCGTGCTCGTTGAAGGTGAGGCGCCGACCGGGAGCCCGGAGTTCGTCGCCGAGCGATTGCTCGAAGTGCTGCGGGAGCCCTTCGAGATCGAGAACGCGCCGCGCGGCGCCCTGCGGATCACGACGAGCATCGGCATCGCTTACGGCTCCAACATCGCCGCGACCGATCTGCTGCGCGACGCCGACATCGCGCTGTACGAGGCCAAGACCGCCGGTCGCGATCGTTACGTGACGTTCCAGCGCGAGATGCAAACTGCGGTCGAAGACCGCGTCACGCTCGAGCTCGACCTCCGGGCCGCGATCGAACGCGACGAGTTCTTCCTGATGTACCAGCCCATCTTCGATCTCGACAGCGGGCGGGTGCTCGGCGTCGAGGCGCTCGTTCGCTGGAATCACCCGACGCGCGGAGTCGTGCAGCCGGACAC
>CAZLEC010000682.1:0-2626 GCA_964558245.1 uncultured Burkholderiales bacterium
AGGAGTCAACCAAACCAACCAACAGCGGTCCCTGTCGACGGGGAGGCGCTGGAGCTAGCTGAGTGACGAGTCGCCGATTTCGAAGTCGTCGATGGCGATCCCGATTTCCTTGATAATGCTCAGGGGATGTATTGCTGTTGGATCGCTACGGCCCAGCCGCGTGTCACGTTGATCCAGACCGAGTCGTTGATCGCGGGCGTCGCCGCGGTGAGCCCCGTTTGGGCCGGGTGGTACGTAACGGCGGAGTCGTTGGCGCCGAGGAGTCCGACGGCAACGTCTGAGACGGCGCGCAGTCTGTAGACGTTATTCGTGTTGTGAATGAAGTGGTCGTTGGGTACTGGTACGGGTAGCCCGCGGCTCTAGCGGCGTGGTTCGCGGCGCCGCCGCCGTAGCAGCAGGCGAGATCGAGTCCGAGCGTGCCCGCGTCGGACTCGACGGTCTTGAGCGTGCCGAACCAGCGCCCGTCCCGGAGGTCGGTTGTCGAGTGCGGTGTCTGCGATTGGACCTTCGTTTGAAACGATGAACTCAGGTCAGGTTGGCACGCATGAACGAATCCCCTCTGATGACGTGGGTCAGCGCGCACGCGGCGCAGCTCGATTGAGCTGTCGCTCCTCGCCGAGACGTCCGTCCTGAGGACAAATCGCGTAGTCACTACGCGAGACGCCACTTGGCGACCTCGTTACGTTTGGGTGTGGAGCAGTCCGTACACGAGGAGGCGCAGGGTGAAGGCAACTTTCTTGAAGGGTGTGGTGCTCGGGGCCGCGGTCGCGATGGTCACACTGGTGAGCTCGGCTGCGGTCGCGGGGACGGGCGTCGGGAAGGTCTTCAATCTCGGGGAGAGCAATCGGGCGAATGCCCGCTCGCAGCTCGAAGGCGCCACCTCGAGCGCCGTGCTGAACGTGACGAACACCGATAAGTCGGCGACGGCCAGCGGCGTGTCGATCGACGTACCGAGCAACGTCCCGCCGCTGGTCGTGAACTCCGCGATCAAGGTGAAGAATCTCAACGCGGACCTGCTCGACGGTCAAAGCGCGTCCCAGTTCCAGAGCGCGACAACGCAGGCGTGTGCGAACGGGACGGCGATCAGCTCGATTGCGCCAAACGGCGCGGCGACGTGCAACGGTCCGACCGTGTTGCCCCTCAACATTGCCGTGGCGCCAGACGCCAGCAGTGGGGTGCTCGCGTTCGCGCCAAGTTCGCTCGGAATGTTCTTCCAATGCATAACGGGCGTGGTGCCCGATGCGGCGATGTTGGTCGAGGACCGCGGGCCCTCGCCCGCGTCTGTCAACTACTCGCTCGAAGTGAACAACGCCGCGCCAATCGTGGGCAACAGCACCATCACTTCCGCGCCGAACTCGAAGGTCCAGCTTGGTGGGCCACCTGACGGCATCAGCCAGGTCGAATATCTCGACTCCACGACTGTGACCACCATCGACTTCAGCATGTTCGTGGTGACGGTCGGTAACAACATTGAGGGTTGTGAGTATCAGGGGACGATCTCGATCGCGCGGCGAACGTCCTAAGCGCGCACACATCGCCAAGGCAACCTCTCTCGTCACGAGCAACCCGCACCCGCCAACACTGCTCGTCCATGACTCAGTTCGCGAGTCAAACCCAGGGAGACGGAGCCTCGGCTCATCGGGTTTCGGATCGGCGACGGTGAAGGCCTTCGTCACAAGATCGATGCCAGATCGATCGACGCCGAGCTTCGCCTTCAACTGCAGTTCGATCGCTGTCGCGGCTGCTTGCACAGCCATCTTGCGGTGACGATCGTCCCACAGTCGCGCTGATGCTTCCCACACCCACGGATGGAGCTGAGAGGCCGCGATAGACGGCCCGACGGGTCCGAGAATCGATTCGAGCTGTCCTTCCTGTTCGAGAAGACCAGTCACCTGATTGACGACGTCGCGCACCTCATGCCACTGCCACGCGAAACCCCTACCGCTCGATCGGACGTGGTCGACGAGATCGGGCGCGACACGTTGTGTGATTTGCCGAACCCCGATCAGCCGCTGCTGTATCTCCAGATTCGTCGGCTCTTGCAGGGTGAGCGAGGGAGCGACTCAGTTCTCATCGAGGAGGGCGCTCACGCGCGCGCGAAATCGCGCAACTCGCGGACCAGACGCGGACCAAACGTCGTTCCGCTCGACCGCGCAGCGCGCGAGGTAGCGTCTGACCTGCGCTGATAGGTACCCAGCCCTCGTAGCTCAGGGGATAGAGCATCGGTTTCCTAAATGGCCCCAGCCATATTCGCATGAAGCCGCAGACGTCCGTTGCCGCCGCCACCCTGGACGGATGCATCCGCCAGCGTTCGCCATCCACCGTCGTCGTATAACGGTTAGGCCGTAAGTTTGGCCGTAAACGGTCAGCCAGGGGACACGCTCCGCGCTCGCGAAAATTGCCTGTCCCAGTACGAATCCTCTTCTGTGACGCGATATTGGACCTCAACCGCGGGTTATTGGGATAGTGCGTCGCGAGTGTTGAGGTGGGCTCGCTCGGCTCGGCTCGTACGCGCGGTTTGGTGTCTGTGGGTGTTAGGTGATGGTGATCGTGACGGAGATGTCGGCGGTTTTTGGTGGGCTTTCCGCGTCGGTAGCTTGTACCACGGAGCTGAACGATCCTTTGG
>CAZLEC010000683.1:0-2622 GCA_964558245.1 uncultured Burkholderiales bacterium
ACGAGACGACCACGCCGGTGGGCAGGTGCGTGATGCGCACCGCGGAGTCGGTGACGTTCACGTGCTGACCGCCGGCGCCCGACGACCGGTACGTGTCGATACGGAGGTCGGTCGCCTCGATCTCGGGCTCTTCTGTGGCTTCGAGCGCGGGCACGCAGTCGAACGACGCGAACGCGGTTTGCCGGCGGGCGTTGCCGTCGAACGGCGAGATCCGGATCAGGCGATGCACGCCCCGCTCGCCCGCGAGCATGCCGTACGCGTAGCGGCCCTTGATGATGAACGTCGCGCTCGTGATGCCCGCTTCTTGGCCTTCTTGGGTCTCGTCGATCTCGACCGAGAAGCTCTTCGACTCCGCCCAACGGGTGAACATGCGCAGCAACATCGCGGTCCAGTCCTGCGCGTCGGTGCCGCCCGCACCCGAGTGGACTTCGCAGATCGCGTCGCGCTCGTCGTGCTCGCCGCTGAACAGCGCGCGCAGCTCGAGCCGGTCCAGGGTGGTCCGGAGATCGCCGAGCTCCCCGACGATCTCGGGCTCGAGCGACTCGTCGCCTTCTTCGCGCCCGAGGTCGTAGAGCGTCTGCACGTCGGAGACCCTCCGCTCGAGCGTGTCGACGAGCTCCACGTCGTCGCGCACGACCGAGAGCTCACCGTTCACCTTGCGGGCGCGGTCGGGATCGTCCCAGAGATCCGGCGCCGACACCTCGACCTCGAGCGCGACGAGCCGCTGACGCGCCTCGTCGATGCCCAGGTAGTGATGGGCCTCACGCACGCGACGCGCGACGTCAGCCAGGTCCTCGGTGAAGTCGCGCATTCAGCGGCCGTGACACAGCTTGTACTTCTTGCCGCTCCCGCAGAAGCACGGCTCGTTGCGGCCCGGCGTCTTCTCGACGCGCACCGGCTCCTGCACGACGGCCGGCTCGTTGGCCGCGACGGCCTGCATCTCGTCGTCGCCCATCGTGAGCCCGGCCTCCGCGGCCATCGCGCTGGCGATCGAGCTGGAGCCCTGCACGGGATCGGCCGGCGCGCTGTACTGCACGTTCTGCACGGCGCTCTGCGGCTGGTCGTCGACGACCACCTGCAGGTGGAACGCGTACTGCACGAAGTCGTCTTCGATCTGGCCCATCATGGCCTCGAACATGTCGAAGCCCTCGCGCTGCCACTCCGACAGCGGGTCCTGCTGGCCCATCGCCCGCAGGTTGATGCCCTCCTGGAGGTAGTCCATCTCGTAGAGGTGTTCGCGCCAGTGCTGGTCGATCACCGACAGCATCACGCGACGCTCGATGTCGCGCAGCGTCTCCGCCCCGATGGACTCTTCCTTCTCCGCATACAACGCAGTCGCGTCGTCGAGGAGGAGCTCCTGCATCGCCTGCACGTCGCCGGCGCCGTCGAGCTGCTCCTTGGACACACGGGTCGGGAAGTGCGTACGCGCGTCCTCGAGCAGCCCTTCGGTGTTCCACTCTTCGACGAACTCGCCGCCGCAGTACTGGTCGACGAGACGACCGATCGTCGACTCGATCGCGTCGACCGCGGCGTCGCGGAGGTCTTCGCCGTCGAGGATCTGCTGGCGGCGCCGGTAGATGATCTTGCGCTGCTCGTTCATCACCTCGTCGTACTTGAGCACGTCCTTGCGGATCTCGAAGTTGCGGTCCTCGACGGTGCCCTGCGCGCGCTCGACCGCCTTCGAGACCATCTTCGACTCGAGCGGCATGTCGTCCTCGAACGACTTGTCCATCACCCGCTGCATGAGCCCCGTCGCGAACAGGCGCATCAGCTCGTCCTCGAGCGAGAGGTAGAACCGGCTCTCGCCCGGGTCGCCCTGGCGGCCCGAGCGGCCGCGCAGCTGGTTGTCGATGCGCCGCGACTCGTGGCGTTCGGTGCCGAGCACGTAGAGCCCGCCGAGCGCGCGCACTTTGTCGCCCTCGACCTTGCACTCGTCCTTGAAACGGGCGAGCAGGTCGGCGTTGCGGCTCTCGTACTCCGGCGTGCCGGCGACGAGGCCCTCCCGCACGCACTCACGGCGCGCGAGGCCCTCCGGGTTGCCGCCGAGGAGGATGTCGACACCGCGGCCGGCCATGTTGGTCGCGACGGTGACCACCGAGAGCTGGCCCGCCTGCGTCACGATCTCGGCTTCCCGGTCGTGCTGCTTGGCGTTGAGCACCTCGTGCGGGATGCCCTGCTTCTCGAGCAGACGCGACAACTTCTCCGACTTCTCGACCGAGATCGTGCCGACCAGGACCGGCTGGCCCTTCTGGTGGCGTTCGGCGATGTCGGCGGTCGCGGCGTTGTACTTCGCGTCTTCGCTCTTGTAGATGTAGTCGGCGTTGTCGAGGCGGACCATCTGGCGGTTCGTCGGGATCGACACCACCTGCAGGTTGTAGGTGTGCGCGAATTCTCCGGCCTCGGTGTTCGCGGTGCCGGTCATGCCCGAGAGCTTGCTGTACATGCGGAAGTAGTTCTGGAGCGTCACCGTCGCGAGGGTCTGGTTCTCCTCCTTGATGTGCACGCCCTCTTTGGCCTCGACCGCCTGGTGCAGACCCTCGCTCCAACGGCGGCCCTCGAGGATGCGACCGGTGAACTCGTCGACGATCTTCACCTCGCCGTGCTGGACGACGTAGTCCTTGT
>CAZLEC010000684.1:0-2620 GCA_964558245.1 uncultured Burkholderiales bacterium
TCACCCGGGCGCGGACCGCGATCGAGCGCCCGTTGTCGGTGCTGCTCGACGAAGTTCGCAGCTCGATCGACTACTACCGCAATCAACCCGACTCGTCGCCGTTGCTCCGGATCGTCACCACCGGCGGCGCGGCCCAGCTCCCGGGCCTGACCGAGCGACTGTCGGCGCTCGTCGGCGTGCCCGTCGAGCCGGCGCGGCCGCGCGAGCTCGTCGCCCTCGGCGACATCGGCTTCACCGAAGAAGAGCTGCCGCGTCTCGACCCCTATCTTCCGGCGGCCGTCGGCCTCGCGCTGGGCGGCGCCGGAGTCGGCACCGTCATCGACCTGCTGCCCCGCGCGCGTCACAGCGCCGCGCGGGCCCGGCGCCCGCAAGTGTCGCCCGGCATTCTCGCCGGCGCGGCCGCGTTCGCCGTGTTGCTCGGCGGGGTCACGTATCTCTCGCACCAGAGCGTCTCGAGCGCGAAGTCGCAACGCGCCGCGGTCACCCAACAGGTCACCGACGTCAGCGCGCAGCTCGCCACCCTGCAACCGGTGCTCAACCGCGAGGCCCAGATCGAGGAGATCCAGTCGAGCCTGCAGACGTTGCTCACGACCGACGTGTCGTGGAACACGATGATGGCCCGCATCACCGCGAATCTCCCGGCCGGCATCACGCTCAGCACGTTCTCCGGTCAGGTGACGCCACCCGTGCCGGCCCCCGTGGTCGCGCCCGCGGTCACGACGCCGCCGACGGGGAGCGGCTCGTCTTCGGGGACGACGACGAGCACGACGACGCCACCGCCGCCGCCGGCGCCGACGATCACCGGCTCGGTCACCTTCTCCGGCACGGCCAAGGACTATCCGACGCTCGCGAGCTGGATCGACGCGATGGGCAAGGTGCCCGAGATCGGCAGCGTCTACGTCACGAACGCACAGAGGGTCGCGGCGACGACTGGTACCGCCGGCGGGATCACCTTCTCGGCGACCGCGGTCCCGACGCCGGCGGCGCAGAGCCCCCGACTGAACCAGCTCGTGAAGGCGGCACCATGAAGACCAAGAACCTCGCGGTCAGCATTCTTGCCGCGGTGCTCATCACCGCGCTGTGGTACTCGTTCCTCTTGAAGCCGATCCGATCGCAGGCATCGAAGGTGAAGGCGGACACGGCCGACGAGCGCTCCAAGCTCGAGCCGCTGCAGGCCCAGTTGTCGAAGGCGCAGCGCGACGCTGCGCACGCCGCGTCGTTCAAGGCCGAGTTGCAGTCGCTGCAGCTGGCGATGCCGGACTCTCCGGCGTTGTCGGCGTTCATCCGGGATGCCAACGGCATCGCGGAAGCCTCGGGCGTGACGTGGCAGTCGGTGTCGCACTCGACGCCGACCGAGGGCGTCGCGGGTGTGATGTCGATCACGCTCGGGATCACGGTGAAGGGCACCTACGAGCAGGTCATGGACTACCTGAGCCGGCTCGACCAGCTCCAGCGGCTGGTCGTGGTCGACAGCGTCCAGTTCAACGCCGCGGCGGCCTCCACCGGCACGAACGGCGCCGTCACCACCGGCGGTTCGACCGGACCGTTCAGTGGCGCGACGAGCCTGTCGGCGACGATCGGTGCCCGCATGTTCGAGACCCCGAGCGCGGCGGTGACCGTGGCCGGATCCGGCGCGACGGCCACCGGAGCCGCGTCGACCGGAGCGACGCCGGCGACTCCCGGCGGGACGTCGACGCTGAACAACAGCTAGCCGGACCTCCCGGGCGGCGAAGCGCGTCGATCGCGGGTCGGGCTCGTCGTCGTCCGGATACAGCCGCGTGGATATCGGCCGGGTGCCGTACGATTGCGGGTCGTTGACCAGCCCCCATCCGACCGGAGCACGCCGTGCTGCGCTTCTTGACGGCGGGCGAGTCCCACGGGCCGGCCCTGGTGGTCACGGTCGAGGGGATGCCCGCCGGCCTTCCGATCCTCATCGACGACATTGCGAGTGAGCTCGCCCGGCGCCGCCTCGGGTACGGGCGCGGACCTCGCATGCGCTTCGAGCAGGACGAGCTGGAGCTGCTCGGCGGTATCCGGCACGGCCGCACGCTCGGGTCACCGATCGCGATCCTCATCCGGAACAGCGAGTGGACCACCGGCAAGTGGGCGGAAGAGATGTCGGCGGCGCCCGGCGCGACGGCGCAACCGCTCACCCAGCCGCGGCCCGGCCACGCCGACCTCGCGGGCATGCAGAAGTACGGGTTCACCGACGCGCGTGACGTGCTCGAGCGCGCGAGCGCGCGCGAGACGGCGGCGCGAGTCGCGGCGGGCGCGCTCGCGAAGGTGCTGATCGGTCAGCTCGGGATCTCGGTGCTGAGCCACGTCGTGCAACTGGGCGCGGCCGGCGCGTCTCCCGATCGGCGGCCCGGTCCCGGCGACCTCGAGTCGATCGACAGCTCCGAGGTTCGCTGCTGCGACCCCGACGCCGAGGCCGAGATGATCCGCGAGATCAAGGAGGCCGCGAAGGCCGGCGACTCGCTCGGTGGAGTGGTGGAGGTGCTCGGGTTCGGCATCCCGCCCGGTCTCGGCTCGCACGTGCACTGGGACCGCCGTATCGACGGGCTCCTCGCGCAGGCGTTGATGAGCATCCAGGCGATGAAGGCGGTCGAGATCGGCGAGG
>CAZLEC010000685.1:0-2620 GCA_964558245.1 uncultured Burkholderiales bacterium
CTGCACGACCTCAGCCACTCGCATGCGACCCATCTCCTCGCCGCCGGCACGAACGTTCGCGTGACCTCCGAACGTCTCGGCCACGCGTCCGTCGCCTTCACACTCGACGTCTACGGCCATGTCCTCCCCGGCCAGCAGGCCGACGCCGACGCCGCGGTGGCGGCACTCGTCGATGGATAGCAGCCGCTCTGGCGCAGCTCGACTCATGTCGTCAACCGAGAGTGCATTCGGGTGTGGTGGCGGCAACACACTCCAGAGTGGGGCAACCGGTGTGCCGCTCGGCGAAGGTCGACAGCTGCGTCGCGGCTGTAGCGCGGACGCACGCGCCCGATTAGCCTGGTTGTCGAGCGTTTTCGGGACTCGCGCGAGGGGGGGTGTCCCGTGGCGTGGATCCGTGGGGGCCGGGTGGGGTGGCGGTGTGCGGCGGCGCTGGTCGCCGGGTTCGTGCTCGTCGCGGCCGCGCCCGCGTCGGCGGCGGGCCCGTGGAGGCCTGAGGCCGGCCAAACCCGGAATGGTCTGACACTGTCGGCCGTCTCGTGCACCTCGAGCGGGTGGTGCGCGGCGGTGGGTTTCGAGAGCGATGAGACGCAAGACCTGCCGTCCAAGGTGTACGCCGAGTCGGGCGATGGCTCGGCATGGAAGGTCGCGCCGAGCTCGGGTCCGAAGGCGAGCCAGCTGAAGAGCGTGTCGTGCGTCGCGCCGGACTGGTGCCAGGCCGTGGGAACCAACGTCGACAGGACCAACGCGCTCATCGAACACTGGAACGGCCGGGCGTGGTCGCAGGTGTCGAGCCCCGTCGTTCACGGACCTCTCGCGGGTGTTACGTGCACGTCGCGCGTGTTTTGTATGGCGGTCGGTCAAGCCCCCAAGAACAACGTCCTGGCGCTGGTCGAACGCTGGAACGGCACCAAATGGTCGGTCGTCCCGAGCCCGCGCGACGACCTCGGCACCGCGTTGACGAGTGTGTCGTGCGTGGCGCCGACGTGGTGTGTGGCCGTCGGCTCATACGGCTACAACACTCCGCGGTCGGACGTGACGGCCGCGTTGGTCGAGGTGTGGAACGGCAAGGTCTGGAAGATCGTGCCCAGCCCACATCCGGGTTCGATCATGCCGGTCCTTCTGGATGCCGTCGACTGCGTGTCGTCCACGTGGTGCATGGCGGGTGGACAGGCGAAAGCGGGCGCGTTGATCGAACACTGGAACGGTCACGCGTGGACGATCATGGGCCACCCCGCGGCCCACAACGGACCGGGCGGCGCGGTGTGGGGCATGTCTTGTGTGTCGAGAACGGCATGTATCGAGGGGGGATACGGGTGGCTCGCCGAGTCGTGGAACGGAAAAGTCTGGGCCTCGATGAACGGGCTGGACGGCTGGGGAGACGAGCAAGCGGGGGACCCCGAGTACTTCTCGGGCGTGTCGTGCATCACGGCCACCCATTGCAAGGCCGTCGGCGACGGCAACGCGATCGCCACGACTGGCTGACGCCGCGGCGCTACCCGCGGGACCGAAGAGCCCGCGCACCTACGGAACGACGAGGCCAGCGGGTCTACGCACTATGAGAGTGGCGTCGAGCGGTGTCGTCATCAGGCGACGTCGAGGAACTTGCGCAGCGCTTCGCGAATGATCTCACTCGTTGTCGTCTGCTCGCGCTCGGCGCGTGACTCGACGGCTTCCTTCAGTTCGGGGTCGAGTCGTACGGGCACGACCTCAGCAGCTGCTGATCCCATCGACGGTCGGCCGCGCCGACGCGTCTTGAGCGCGTCGACGTCGTAGTCGCCTTCGACCTCGTCGGCCAACGCCTCGATATCCGAGTCCGTCAGCACTTTGCCCGTCTTCGTGCGGTAAGTCTTGGTCTTGTCAGCCATCGTTGTCTCCCCCTTGTGGGAGCAGGTCGCGGAACGCAGTGCGAAGCGGCATCGCATGAATCGCGAGCAGCTGATCGCCGGCGAGTTCGAGCATGATCACTTCGAGGAGGTTCCCGGCTCGGTCGGGCCCGATTGCGAGGAGCTTCGGCGGATCCGACTCGGCGTCGAGATCGACGACGACAACAGGTGGACGACGGCATGCTGGATGTCCGCATCACGGATCCGGTGTCGTCTCGCCGAGCGGTGGATCTCCACACGGGAATATCGTAATACATATTTCCGGACGCGCTGCGGCGCTCTATCGCCACGGCGAACGACCGCACCTACGTCGACACCACGATCACCCTCAACGCCCTGAACCAGGATCTCGCAACGACACCCGTCACCTCGATCTGCACAGTCGTCCGCGATGACTTCCACGAGCTCGGCAACCATCTCCTCGACGCGATGAATTTTGACCTCCGATACCCCCGTCACGATCGACACAGCTCTGCTGGTTGCGCTGAGCGCAACCAGCAGAGCTCCTCACGTCGCCGCGATTCCGTCGCTCGCACGAGGTTCACTCATCCGCGAGGCGCGCTCACAACTTGAGCGGTAACCGACGCAAGCACGTCGCGGTCTTGCGCGGCGGGCGGCTGAATCGCCACTGCGCAGACTGCATCGTGATCCCGAACGCCTCACCGATCTGCGACCACGTCAGGCCGTGCTGGTTCCGGGCGCCGCGTACGAGCTCGGCGCACAAGTCACGGGCTTCT
>CAZLEC010000686.1:0-2604 GCA_964558245.1 uncultured Burkholderiales bacterium
TGAGTGTCTGGAGCGCCCGCTGTTTGGCCCACCGTTCGAGAATCGATCAACGAACGTCTCGAACGGAATGACCTCAATAGCGGTGATCTTCACGACCTCGCTCCTTCACGTTCGGCGACAGCCGACCCGAGGAACAAGCGACGAGCGAAGAGGTCTTCGTCAACGGCACGAGCTCGAACGACGTCGACCACGAACGCCGGCGAGTCGACGTGACACTGCATCATGGTTGTCAAAGAAGCTGTGAACACCGGGGTCGACCGGCGCGACGATGCGCAACGGTGTGCGGTCCGCCGGGTCCCCGACCGGTCACCGCTGGTCTGGATCTCATGTCTTGCTGAGGTTCGACGCGGCGTTGTTCCGGTCGGCACGCGTGTCTGGGTCGACGAGGAAGTCGAGGTCGCAGCCTTCGTCGGCTTGGAGGACGTGTTGGAGGTAGAGCGCCTCGTAGCCGCGGGTAGCGGTCGGTCGGCTGACAATGTCTTCGTTGGCGCGACGGGCGAGTTCGCGTGCGTCGACGAGGAGATCGAGGACCCCTCGCGTTGCGTCGAGCACGATTTCGTCGCCATCGCGGATGAGTCCGATCGGGCCGCCGACGGCCGCCTCGGGAGTCACGTGCAGCGCGACCGCGCCGGCCTCGGTGCCGCTCATGCGGCCGTCGGTGACGCACACCATGTGCTGCACGCCGGCTTGGCGTAGGGCGAGGGGGACGGGGACGTTTCCGATCTCGGGCATGCCTGGGGCGCCGACGGGTCCGGCGTTGCGGACGACCAATACGGTGTCAGGTGTTGCCTGGAGGTTCGGGTCGAGGGAGCGCTCGAGGGTGGTGCGATAGTCGTCGAAGACCAGCGCAGGCCCTCGATGTGTCCATAGGTCGCGCGGTGCGGCTGACCGTTTGAAGATCGCACCGCGGGGCGCCAGAGAGCCGCGTAGGACGACCAGGCCGCCGTCAGGTTCGAACGGGTCTTCCAAGGTTCGCAGGCACGGATGTGCCCGTCCGGTTGCAGTCGTGGCTACTTCGGCGACCGTTCGTCCGTCGCCCATCACTGCATCGCCGTTGAGCAGCGGTTCGAGTACACGCCACAGGGCGGGGACGCCGCCGGCTTCGTCGAAGTCCTCCAGCGAGAAGCTCCCCGACGGCCGCACCCCGACCACGCGTGGTGTGCCCTCGCTGATCCGTTCGACGCGGTCGAGGCCCAGCGAGAGGCCCAGCCGGCCGGCGATGGCCTCCAGGTGGATGACCCCGTTCGTCGAGCCGCCCATCGCGACGAGGACACGCAGCGCATTGTCGAACGCTGCATCGGTGAGCACCGCATCGGGAGTGATGCCGGCCCGGGCCAACTCGACGGCGCGGGCGCCCGTCTGTTCGCCCAACTCGCTCCGCCGCGCCTGGACCGCGGGCACCAGAGCTGATCCGGGCAAGGCCATGCCGAGCGCTTCGGCCATGACGGCCATGGTGTTGGCTGTGCCCATCACGTTGCAGACCCCGACGCCGGCGCAAAACGAGTCTTCGAGGAGGTCCCATTCCTGAGCGCTGAGCCGACCGTCGAGGTATTCGGGCACCAGAGTCCAGATGTCATCGGTCACGACGGGCGCACCCCGAAACCGGGCGGCGCCTCGAGGGCCAGCGGTCAACATGATCGCCGGTTTGCCTGCGCTCGCCGCTCCCATCAACTGGGCGACGACGGTCTTGTCGCAGCCAGCCAGTAACACGACCGCGTCGATGGGGCTGCAACGGACCATCTCTTCGACGTCCATGGACATGAGGTTGCGCAACAACATCGTGGTCGGGATGACCAGCTCCTCATGCAGCGAAATCGTCGGGAACACCACCGCCGTTCCGCCCGACGCGGTCACGCCACGCCGAACCGACTCGGCAAGGTCCCGCAATCCCATGTTGCACGGGTTGAGTTCGCTCCAACTCGAGCAGATCCCGATGATCGGCCGCCGCCTGACCGCGTCACGGCTCAACCCGCTTGCGCGCAAGAACGCCCGCTTCGGCCAACCGAAGTCACCGGCTAGTGACTCGCCGGTCGCAGCCTGCGAGGTGCCCACGACATTCGCACGACTGCTCACGCGCGGTCACCACCTTCGGCCAACGATGCCGCGCAAGCGAGTGTGGCGCCGACGCTGGTGGTCGCGAGCATTATCAGCGCATGGATCTGCGCTGTCCGACGCGCGACGTTGGGCTCCGCGGCAACTCTTTGAGTCACGGGTGTCCCCTCGGTGGCTTGGCAAAACTGGAATGCGCCACCGGGGTCTGGAGCAACGCGTGCACGCCGAAATCGACGTCAGCTGAAACGCAGACTACAACTCGCCGAACCGGTCATGCGTGGTGGCGCATGCACCGATGCACAAGAACACCGACACGTGGTGAGGCCGGCGGCGCTTCCGATCATGACCTAACCCTGTGGGATCGATCGTCCCACTCGTCTGGTTGTTCAGGTCGCATCTGGCCGCCACGGCCACCGACAGCGCGGTTCGACGCGGCGAGGACGCGAGGTCGTTGGTTCGGGCTCTAGGTACGTTCGGCGGCAATTCCGCTCGTGACGAGATCGACGACGTGTTCCAGGAATGCTTTGTTCAAGGGTTCTCGTGTTAACAGCA
>CAZLEC010000687.1:0-2592 GCA_964558245.1 uncultured Burkholderiales bacterium
CGGCGCCGACCCGACGGTCGCCGGGATCGTGGAGTCGGCGCGGGCATTGCGGGCCGACTCGCTCGTTGGCGACCTCCAACGACTGCAGGCGCTCCGCCACGCGTTCGCGGCCACCCTCGATTCGGTCGACGTGATCGCGCTGCCGACGGTGGGAACGGCGCCCACCCTGGCCGAGGTCGCGGCCGATCCCGTGGGCGTGAACACCGCGATGGGCCGCTTCACCAACGGCACGAACCTGCTCGACCTGTGCGCGGCGGCGGTGCCGGCCGGAGCTCGGTCCGACGGCCTGCCGTTCGGCATCACGTTCCTCGGGCCCGCGTTCGCCGACGCGACCGTGGCGACGGCCGCAGCTCGTTTCGTGGCCGAGCCCGATCCGGCTGCCCCCCGGTGGACCCGATTGGCCACGGTGATCGTGATCGGCGCGCACCTCACCGGCCAACCGCTCAACCATCAGCTGACGGAGCGCGGCGGCCGGTTGCTGCGCGCGACTCGCACCGCTCCGGTCTACGCGCTGTACGCGCTGCCCACGACACCACCCAAGCCGGGTTTGGTGCGTGTCGACCAGGGCGGGGCCGCAATCGCGGCCGAGCTCTGGCAGATGCCGCTCGATCGCTTCGGCGAGTTCGTGCTCGACGTCGCGGCGCCGCTCACCATCGGCACCGTCGAGCTCGCCGACGGGAGCACGCACCCCGGATTCCTGTGCGAGGCGATCGCGACCGCGGGTGCGCCCGACATCACGCGCTACGGCGGCTGGCTCGCGTATCAGGAGGCACGGCGATGAGCACCGAACCGGCGCGCTTCTTGCTCGAACCCGCCGCGTACACCGATGCATCGTGGTTCGCGCGCGAGCTCCGGTTGGTGTTCGGCCGCACCTGGCACGTGGTCGCGCACGTCGAGCAGCTGCCGCGCCCCCGAGACTTCGTGACCGTGCGCGTCGGCGGCGCGCCGATAGCGATCGTCCGCCAGGGCGACGGGACCCTGCGCGCCTTCCACAACGTGTGCCGCCACCGGGGGATGGTGATGCTCGACGGTTGCGGAAGCCTGCGCGACGACATCGAGTGCTCGTACCACGGCTGGCGGTACGACCTCGACGGCGCGCTGCGGGTCGTTCCCCAACGGCGCACCCAGTTCCCCGATCTCGACGCGTCGGTGTGCGGCCTGCTGCCCGCCTCGGTCGACGTCTGGGAGGGCATGGTGTTCGTCAATCCCGATCCGGCGGCGGTCCCGTTGCCCGAGTCGTTGGCCGGATTGCCCGAGCACATCGGCAGCCACCGTCCGGGCCGGCTCACGCTCGCCGGCGTCGCCGACGTGCCGGCCGCCTGCAACTGGAAGCTGCTCGTCGAGAACCATGTCGACGTGTACCACCTCTGGTACCTGCACCGCGAGTCGCTCGGTGACTTCGACCACAACCAGTTCGAGCACCGTCAGCTCGGCGCGAACTGGGCGAGCTACGAGCCGCTCCGGAAGCTCGACGTCGACGCGGCGCGGCTCACCAGCGGGACGGTTGCCATTCGCGAGCTCGACGAACGCGACCGCCTCGGCCTCGGGGCGCACCTCGCGTTCCCGAACACGTTGCTGGCCTCGAACGCCGAGTTCTTCATGAGCTACGCGGTGGTGCCCGACGGACCTGCGCACTCGCACATCGAGATCCGCGTCCGCGCCGAGGAGGGCGCCGACGGCGATGCGCTCGTCGCGGCCGCGAAGTCGTTCATCGCGGAGGACATCCACGCCTGCGAGCGGATCCAGGCCGCGCTCCACTCCCCGTGGTTCGCGGTCGGCCCGCTGGCCCGCGAGCACGAGTCCCCCATCACCGCGTTCCAACAGCACCTGCTCGACCTCCTGTCGTGACCGTGCCCCGACGGTTCGTCGGTGCTTGGGAGCGCGACGAGCTCCGCATCGCCGGACGCGCCGTGCCCGGCATCGGGCGCGCGGTGTGGATCGAGGCCGGCGGCACGTACGTCGACGTGCGCGCGCCGGGCACCGTCGCGAGCGGCACCAGCTTCGGAGGGCGCAGCACCTGGCGAGCTCCGATCTTCACGTGGCACCACGACCTCGACCTGCACCCACGCCCGGGCCGCGTCGACCGGGGCGAGCTCACGTGCCTCGAGAACCGGATCGTCGAGCGCGGAACCGGCATCGACGACAATGACGCGCCGTACGAAGAGCACTGGCGCCGGCTCCCCACGACCGATGCCGTCACCGCGATCGCCGCCCACGAGAACGGACTGGCTGCGCGAGCCGGCGACCATGCCGCCTTGTTGCTCGCGGCCCGACGCGCTCGGGGCCCGTGCGCGCGCGCGTGGCACTACGCGAGCGGGCGGTGGATCGAGGTGATCACGCTCGGTTCCCCGGGAAACACGCCGGTGCCCCACGGACCGGGCTGGCGACTCACGCAGGGCTGGACCGCGCGCTGAGCGAGGTGGCTCCGGAGAGGTGGCCTCCGGCGGAGTCGCTTGTGGGCTGGTTGGCGTGGTCCTGGGCTGTTCGGACTTGCCGCGCATTGGTCGCGCGGCGAAACCCGCCGCGCGTATGCACGATTCATTCGCGTTTTCGGGGGTGTTCGAGGTGGTGTGTTCGGTGGTGGGCCCAGCA
>CAZLEC010000688.1:0-2585 GCA_964558245.1 uncultured Burkholderiales bacterium
GAGCGCACCAAGCGCCGTGCCGACCGGGTCGGCGTTCCGAACTCGAGCGCATCGCTCGCCGGCGCGTTCGCGTTCGGTCCGGTCGACGCGGTGACGATCGCGGCGCCGCCCTTCGCCCACGCCGCGCTCGCGGTCGAAGCGTGCAACCAGGGTCGGCACGTCATCTGTGAGAAGCCGTTCGCGCTCGATTGCGTGGAGGCCGAGGCTATGGTCGTCGCCGCCCGGCGGGCCGGCGTCACGGCGCTCGTGGGGCACGAGTTCCGCTGGGCGCCGGATCGCGCGCTCGCGGCCCGAGCCATCGCCGACGGGCTGATCGGCGAGCCGCGCATGGCGACGCTCGTGCAGTACGTGCCGCTCGTGGCCGATCCCGACGCGCGGGTACCCGACTGGTGGTTCGACGCCGAGCGGGGCGGCGGCTGGCTCGGCGCGTCGGGTTCCCATCTGGTCGACCAGGTGCGCACCTGGTTCGGTGAGGTCGACCACGTGAGCGCCACGCTGCCGACCGTCGCCCGGCGCGACGGCGCCGAAGACTCGTTCGCGGTGCGCATGACGATGCGCGCCGGCGTGGAGGTCGTGGTCCAGCAGACCGCGGCCTCGTGGACGCCCGGTGTCGTCGGGGTGGCGGTCGTGGCCGGCACCGACGGCACGCTCGAGCTCGCCGCCGACGGCGTGTGGCTCTCGGACCGGTCGGGCCGCCGAGCGTTGCCGGTGCCGGATGATCTCGCGCTGCCTTCGGCGCCGGGAGCCAGCGACGATCCCCGCCACCGCTACACGCATCTCGAGCTGGGTCCGTACACGCGGCTGTGCGAAGCGCTGCGCGCCGGGATCGAAGGTCGACACGAGTCGGGCCCGGTTCCCGTCCCGACCTTCGCCGACGGGCTGGCGTGCATGCGCGTGCTCGACGCGATTCGCGCGTCGGCCGCGGCCGACGGGCGGGTGGAGCCGGTCAGCTCTTCGCCGGTCGCGTGATCTCGTAGACGCGCACGCCCCGGCCGTTGCCGGGGTGAATCGTCTCCCGTTCGAGGTGCATGCCGATCTTGCGCATCACGTTGGCCGACGCTTCGTTGCCGACCGCGTGCGCGCTGACGATCCGATCGAGCCCGACCCGGTCGAGTGCGAACGTGAGCACCGCACGCGCGGCTTCGGTCGCGTAGCCCCGGCCCCAGTGCGCGCGTGCGAGGCGCCAGCCGATCTCCACCGACGGCATGATCTCGGGCAGGAAGTCGGGGACCGCCAGCCCGGCGAAGCCGATCATCTCGCCGGTTGCGGTGAGCTCGGCCGCGAACAAGCCGAAGCTCCGTTCGCGCCAGGACGCCTCGAAGGCGCGGAGCCGGTCGACGCATTCCGCTCGGGTCTGCGTGGAACCGTCGCCGATGTACCGCATCACGTCCGGGTCGGCGCACATCGCCGCGAACGGATCGAGATCGGCGTCGAGGTCCCAGCGGCGGAGGACCAGGCGATCGGTCTCGAGGCGTGGTGAGTCGGCTACCACGGGTTCGCGTACCGCTCGCGGTGCGTATGTTGCGCGAACGGCTCGCGCCGAGGGGGCCCGAGCGGTCGCGCCGGCCAGCCGAGCGGCACGACCGCGACCGGCACGACGTGGGCCGGCAGGCCGAGCAGTGCGGTCAACTCGTCGGCGAACGCCGTGGTGAGCGTGGTCAGCGCGCTGCCGAGCCCGACCGCGGTCGCCGCGAGCAACAAGTTCTGCACGGCCGGGAAGATCGAAGACCCGATCGTTGCCTTCAGGCCGCGTTCGAGGTCGGCGCAGACCACGACGTGCACGGGCGCCGACGCGATGCCGCGCGTTGCACCCTTCTCGACCTCCGCGAGCAGCTGAGGCGTGAGGCGCGTCTCCGAGAACGCGCGCCCGTGTGCTTCCCAGGCGCGCCGGGTGAGCTCACCGATCTCGGCGCGCGTGTCGGCGTCGCGCACGATCACGAACTCCCACGGTTGGTGATTCTCCGCACTGGGTGCGTGTGTTGCCGCGTCGAGGAGGGGCGCCAGTTGCGCGTCGGTGACGGGCTCGTCGTTGAACGCCCGGTACGCGCGCTGGCGACCGACGACGGCGAACAGATCCTGCTCGGTCACGCGAGTTGCTCTCCGACGCGCAAGAACGAGTTGACGTACATGATGCGCAAGCTCGGCCCGAAGGCCCAGTGCCGGAACGCGTCGGTGTCGGTACCGCCGATCCGGTCGATCACGAGCGGTGTCATCCGCTTGAACGCGGTCTCGGGATCGTCGGTGTCCATCTCGTAGAAGTGCATGAAGCGGGGATCGCCGCCGGTCGCGTTCTCGTACGGCGTGATCATGGCGTAGCCGGGCACCGCGGCCTCGGCGATGTGGCGGATGTGCACGAAGTCGGCCCAGTCGCGCAGCTCCTGGGCGCGGTCGGGCTCTTTGGGCGAGATCAACACCAGCGACAGCCCGACGGTGGGGCGGCCGGTCAGCACGCCCTGCCCCGGGCGGCGGTAGCGGCGGAAGTGGTGCCCGGCGATTCCCGAGGGCGGATCAGGTGGGTGGAACCCGTCGCTGACCTCGTAGACCCCGAGATGGTCGAACTCGGGGAGCACTCGGGGGAGGTCGTC
>CAZLEC010000689.1:0-2584 GCA_964558245.1 uncultured Burkholderiales bacterium
GCTCGTCGTGCCGCTCGTTGCGGCCGCGGATGAAACGGTCATGCCTGTTCTCCTCGGGCGTGGCGGGCGACGACCAGGTCGTCGACCAGCCGGTCTTCGGCGCGTCGGGCTTCGACTTCGTGCTCGTCGCGCCGGCGCGCTTCGAGCCGCTCCAGGGCGGCGACCCGCTGCCGGGCCGCAGTCCACTCCGCGCGCCGTGCTTCGACGACGTCGAGTGCCTGTCGGTACTCGGCGCGCGCGATCGTGATGGCGCCGGCCGCGTTGTCGAGCCGGAACTGCATGCGATTGAACGCGTCGTAGGTCTGCGCGCCACTCGGCCGGCCCACGGCCGCGTAGTCGTCGATCCGCTGGTTCAGGCGGTCGGCGGCCTCTCGCGCGGCGTGGTTCGCGGCCATCAGCGCACCGCGCGCGATGTCCTCCTGAAGGCGACGAACTCGCAGGACCTGCTCGAGCCGGAAGCGAAAGCGTTTCAACCGCTACCTCCCCCGACGAGACGATTGAGCGCGGCCCATGCATCCGATGCGGAGCCGGCGTCGTGAAGGTCTTGTCGGAGGAAGCCATCCATTGCTTCTCGGAGTGCGATCGCGCGATCGACGAGCGGGCTCGTGCCCACGACGTACGCACCGATCTCGATGAGGTCCTTGGCGTCGCGGTACGCGGCGAGCAGGCGCCGCATGTCGGTGGCAGCTCGCCGCTGTTCGGTTGTCGTGACCGCCGGCGTGAGCCGGGAGATCGACTCGAGCACGTCGATGCTCGGGAAGTGGCCGGCCGTCGCGAGCGCGCGTGACAACACGATGTGACCGTCGAGGATCGCGCGGGACGCGTCACCGATGGGGTCCATGAGGTCGTCGCCTTCGACGAGCACGGTGTAGAGACCGGTGACGCTGCCGCAGTCGGAGGCGCCCGCCCGCTCGAGGAGGCGGGGGAGCAGACCGAAGACCGACGGCGGATACCCGCGGGTCGCGGGTGGCTCGCCGGCCGAGAGCCCGACCTCGCGCTGTGCCATCGCGAATCGAGTGAGGCTGTCCATCAGGAGCAGCACGTCGAGGTGCTGGTCGCGGAACCACTCTGCGATCCGGGTGGCCGTGAACGCGGCGCGCAGGCGAACGAGCGCGGGTTGGTCGGAGGTGGCCACCACCACGACCGCGCGTGCGAGCCCTTCCGGCCCGAGGTCGTTCTCGATGAACTCCCTGACCTCCCGGCCGCGCTCGCCCACGAGTGCGAGCACCGTGACCGGCGCTTCGGTTCCCCGTGTGATCATGGAGAGCAGCGTCGATTTCCCGACTCCCGACCCGGCGAAGATGCCCATGCGTTGCCCGCGGCCGCACGGCATGAGCGTGTCGATCGCGCGTACGCCGAGGGGGAGTTGCGTGTCGATCATGCGCCGGGTCAGCGGGTGGGGCGCCTGGTGCTCCACCGAAACGCGGGGAACGTGCCGCAACGAGGGTCCGTTGTCGATCGGTCGGCCGAGCCCGTCGAGCACGCGGCCGAGCAGCTCCGGACCGACCGGCACCGACGTCGCGCCTTCGGCTTCGTGCGCGCGGTCGCCGGCGCGGACGCCGCGCAGGTCTCCGAGCGGCATGCACACGAGCTCGTCGTCGCGAATGGCGACGACCTCTGCGATCACCGGGCCGAGGTCGGTCTCGACCGACACCGCGCTGCCGATCGGTAGTTGCAGACCCACGACTTCGAGGTTCAGTCCCAGCACTCGCGCGACGCGTCCGGCCACATGCGGCCGCGCGGCTTCGAGCACGGAATCGAGGAGCGCGGTCATGTCTCGTCGGCCGCGCTCGGATCGAGCACCGATCGGATCCGTTCGAGGGCCGAGTCGAGCCGCGCGTCGACGTGGCAACCGTTGACGTCGACCACGCAGTCACCGGGGCGCAGGCTCGGGTCGGCCACGACGACGAGCGATCGACCGGGCGCGAGCGTGTCGGGGTCGCCGAGGGTGCCGAGATCGTCGGGATGAAAGCGCGCGACCACGTGACCTTGCTCCGGCGCGAATGCCAAAGCGCGTGCGAGGGCGTCGCGTCCCGGTTGCTCGGCGTGCGCGAGCTCGTGCCCGACGAGAACCTGCGCGATCTCGAACGCGACCGCGATCACCTGATCCTCGATGTGGGCCCGGGCTGTCGCCTCGCGCTCGTAGAGCGCGGTTGCGGCCGCGCCGAGCTGGGGAAGGAGCCCGACGAGCCGGTCCGCGAGGTCTTGGGTGCTCGAGCGCGCCTCGGCGAGGCCGTCGTCGTACCCGGCGCGGTAGCCGTCGTCGTACCCGGCGCGTCGCCCGTCGCGCAGCGCGCTCTCGACCAGCTCGGGAGCGACCACCAGTGAACGCGCGACGCGGGCTGACACCTGGCTGAGGTCGGCGGGCGCTACCGCGACGTCGCGCAACACGCGTCCGCCGGTGCGCTCCCTAGACAACGAGCTCATCGCCACCTCTCGACATGTCGATCTGGCCCGACTCCTCGAGGGTGCGGATCACCCGCACGATGGCGCCCTGCGCCTCTTCGACCGTCTTGAGCTTCATGGGTCCGAGCAGCTGGATCTCCTCGGTGAGGTTCGCGGCCGCGCGCTCCGACATGTTGCC
>CAZLEC010000690.1:0-2575 GCA_964558245.1 uncultured Burkholderiales bacterium
AACTGCATCGCGCCCGGCGTCACCATGACCGAGGCGACCAAGAAGATCGTGCCCGACATGTACATCCAGGGCATGACCGCGATGACCGCGATGAAGAGCACCCTCGAGCCCGAGGACCTCGCGGGCGCGTGTGTGTTCTTCGCCAGCGACGACGCCAAGTTCGTGACCGGCCAGACCCTGGTGATCGACGGCGGACTGGCCATGCCCGCCTAGCTCGCCAACCGGCGTGAGCTCGGGGTCTGTGAGACCCCCAAGTCACGCCAGTTCGAAGGGGTCGGGCGGGCTATGCCCTCGCGAGGATCTCGCCGTGGAGCACGGCAAACCAACCGTCGGGTTCGGCGGCCCAGTGCCGCCACGCGTCGGCCATCTCTCGGAGCTGCGCTTCGGTGGCCGCGCCGATCTCGACCGCCTGGGTGGCGATCGCCGACTCGGTGACGCGGTCGGCCCAGAGGCCACCCCACCATTCGCGGTCTTCGGGCGTCGCGAAGCACCACGTGGACGCTCCCGCCTGCACGTCGGTGAAGCCGGCGGCGTGCGTCCACGCGAGGAGGAATCGCCCCGCGTTCGGTTCGCCGCGGTTGATGCGCGCGACGGTGTCGTACATCGCGAGCCAGGCATCCAGCACGGGGTCGCCGGGGTACCACGTGAACGCGGCGTAGTCGCTGTCGCGCGCGGCGACGATCCCACCGGGTGTGCACACGCGCCGCATCTCGCGTAGGGCGCGCACCGGGTCGGTGAGGTGCTGGAGCACCTGGTGCGCGTGCACGACGCCGAACGTGTCGTCGGGGAACTCGAGCGCGTAGAGGTCGGCGGTACGGAACTCGACATTGCTCGAGGCGAGGTTGCCGCGCTCGGCGTCGGCGGCTTCGATCGCGGCCGGTGCGACGTCGATGCCGATCACGTGCCCCGGATTCACCCGGTTCGCGAAGTCGAGCGTGATCGTTCCCGGCCCGCAGCCGACGTCGAGGACCGACGTGCCCGGACGGAGATGTGGCATCAGGTACGCGGCCGAGTTCTCGACGGTGCGCCAACGATGCGATCTGAGCACGGCCTCGTGATGGCCGTGCGTGTAGCGCGCGGGTTGCGAGTCGGGCATAGGGGCGTAGGGTAAGGCTCCGATGGCCAGGGGCGCCGACATCGGAGGTTGGGTCGAGACCCGGTTCGAGCCGGTGCTCGACGCGTTCACCGAGAATTTCGACGCGCGGGGTGATGTCGGTGCCGCGGTGTGCGTGTATGTCGACGGGCGCCCCGTGGTCGATCTGTGGGGTGGCACGGCCGACGCCACGACGGGGAAGCCGTGGGCGCCCGATTCCGTCGTGCTCGTGTACTCGTCGACGAAGGGCGTCACGTCGGTGTGCGCCAACCTGCTGATCGAGCGGGGCCGCATCGATCCCGGCGCTCGCGTGGCGGAGTACTGGCCCGAGTTCGCGGCGGCGGGCAAGGGCGAGATCACGGTCGCGCAGCTGATGAGCCATCAGGCGGGCTTGCCGTTCGTCGAGGGCGACTACTCGCTGGCCGAGGTGTTGTCGTGGGACCCGATGGTGCGCGCGCTCGCCGCGCAGGAGCCGGTGTGGGTGCCGGGAACACGGCACGGCTACCACATGCGCACGTTCGGCTGGCTCGTGGGCGAGCTCGTTCGCCGGGTCGACGGCCGAACGATCGGGACGTTCTGGAAGGAGGAGATCGCGGAGCCGCTCGGTCTCGACTTCTGGATCGGGCTGCCGGAGTCGGTCGAGCCGCGCGTTGCCCGGCTCGTGCTGCCCAAGGAGGATCTGGCTGCGCTCCTGAGGCAGCTCGGGCCCGGCCTGCTGCTCGCTCGTGTGTTCTCCAACCCGTCGGATCTGTTCGGTTACAACGAGATGTGGAACACGCGGGAGTTGCACGCGGCGGAGTTGCCGTCGTCGAACGGGATCGGCGACGCCCGCTCGTTGGCCCGGCTGTACGCGTCGTGCGTCGGCGAGGTCGACGGTGTGCGGTTGTTGCAGCCGTCGACGATCGCGGCGGCGACGGTCGAGCAGGCGTGCGGCAAGGACGAGGTGCTGATGATCGAGAGCTGCTTCGGGCTCGGATTCATGCTCGGCAAGTCGTTCGGCGCCGCGAATGCACGGTCGGCGTTCGGTCACGCCGGTGCCGGCGGATCGTTGGCGTTCGCAGATCCCGATGCCGGGATCGGCTTCGGCTACGTGATGAACGATCTGCGATTCGATGTCACCGAGGGCGATCCCCGCAGCGAGTCGCTCGTGCGCGCGATGTACGGCTGCCTCGGCTAACGGGCCGACGACGCGCGCCGGTTCGGCACCGCCGGCGCGCCTGCCTGCCAACGCCGTCACGGCGGTGGTCGGTAGGTGGGGTGACGGGGATCGTCGGGCCGGACCATGGGTCGTGGGCCTTCGCCTTCGATGAGTGCCCAGTTGTTTCTGGTTTTGAGGTCGTGGTGGTGTTTGCAGAGGGGATCGAGCTCGTCGAGTCGTGTGCGTTTGGTTTTCGCCCACTCATAGCGGTGGTCGTTTTGGAGGCGTTGGGTGCGGGTGCAGCCCAACACGGTGCAGGCGGCGGACTTCCACCACAGCGCGAC
>CAZLEC010000691.1:0-2568 GCA_964558245.1 uncultured Burkholderiales bacterium
CGTGCACTGCCTGTTGTACGAACGGGGCAACTACAGCTTGAACAGCGTGCCCGGTTCGAGGGTGCTCGACCCCAGCTTCGGTCCCGACGTGACGGCGCACGTGGAACTCGTGACGGCCTCACCCTTCTTGATGACCTTGGCCGCCGCACCGGTTCCGCCGGTGACCTTGCCGGTGACAGCCTCTCGGGTGTCACCCTTCGGGCACTTACCGACGGTCGCGGCCGCCTTGAAGCTCACCAGTGCAAGCGTCGTGCCCTTCCCGCCCTTCCAGGTGAGCGTGAGCTTGAGCGTGCCTTTCGTCGTCCCCGTGGGCGGGTTCGTAAACGTCGCGCTCCCGCCTGCGCTCAAGCTCGCCGGCGTGCATTTCGTGAACGTCGCCGAGATCTTCCCGGCCTTGAGGGCCGTGGTCACTGTCTTGCACGACGCACTCTGCGCGGCCGACGCGGGCGTTGCGAACGGCACCGTGAGCAGACTTGCGGCCGCCACGGCGAGCACGAGCGCGCCCCCTCGAACTGAGACTTTCATGCAATTCCCCCTCTGTAGACAACCGTTGTCGTGAACTTCGTGAGCTCGGCACACAACGCCCCTCGCGGGACGCGCAGCACCCGTAAAGCTTCCGTCGCAAGGGTCATCGTTTGGGGCCCCGAAAGGAAACACGGGACGCGTCGCCCCGCTGTTCGCGACGTCAGGCGACGAGGTCGGACAGGTGCTGCAGCGAGTTGTCGAGGTGGTCCTGCCCGAACGGCGGGAACTGGAGGTACTCGCGTACCACGGGCGGAACCGCTGACCAGTCGTACGTCAGGGTCACCATCGGCGGTGGCTGTTTCGCGTATCCCTAGCCCGCGTAGACGCAAATCGTAACGTTACGCGATGGGCAACCTGCTCGGGGATGCCGGTTATCCGAGCGCGCAATTCCAGGACCTCGACCGTATCCTCACGCGCGTTCAACCGTTGTTGCGCTGGCGACACGTCGTGGTGACGGCCGCGGCCTTCGCCTTCGGCCTGTGGTACCGACGAGGAAATCAACCGGAGTGGAGCTACTTCTACGACGGCAGCCGGCTGCTCTTCAACTCTCACCCGCTCTACGCGGTAAAGCCGGGTGGGCTGCACTTCTATGCAAACTATCCGTGGTACCAAATCGGTCCACTGAGCCTTCTCGTCGCGGTCCCATTTCGGTGGATGGGATACGTCACGGGTCGCTTCGCGGCGGAACTTGCAATGACCGGCATGGCGCCGCTGCTGATCTTCGTGCTCGAGCGGACCGCAATGCACCTGCGGCCGGTAACTTCGGACGTCGCAGAGGCGCGGCGAAACTTCACGGTCCTGCTGGGCGGCGTGCTGGTGGTGCAGGCCTGGGCCGCACTCGCGGTCTACTACGTGCATCTCGACGATGTCTTGGTACTCAGCGCCGGCGTCGTCGCGCTTTGGGCAGTCGCCGAGGAACGCGGGATCCTCACGGGCTTGATGATCGGCGTCGCAATCGCGGCGAAGCCCTGGGGGATCATCCTCGCCCCACTGCTGCTCGCGCTTCCGGAAACGAAACGATTGCGCGCGTTGCTCGTGGCGGGAGCCGTCGCCGCGGCCGCGTGGGGCCCATTCTTCCTCGCCGACACGCGGACGTTTGCGGCCGGCCGGCCCGTGGATGGCGTCGCTCCCGATTCGGTATTGCATCTCTTCGGGCTCGCACTGGGTGCGAATCCGGGGTGGGTTCGTCCCGTCCAGTTCGCCGCGGCGTTGGCAGTCGGCTGCTTGGCCGTCCGGAAGCAACGTTGGGGTGCGGTGCTCTTGGTTGGGATTGCCGCGCGAATCGCACTGGACACGCAAGCGATTCCTTACTACGACAGCGGGCTCGTCCTGGCCGCGTTCGCTTGGGATCTCTTGCAGAGCCGCCGCCAATTTCCAATGTGGACGGCCGTGACCTTCGTCTTGGTGAACGTGACGCATGCACTCGTCGACAGTCGCCACCTCTCCGCGCTGTTCCACCTGATGGCGTGTGCGGGACCGGTCGCGGCAGTCCTCATCGGTCGCGACGCACGAGGTGCTCGATCGCGTCTGCAAACACGAGCCGGGGCGTCATCGTCATGAGCTTTCGAGTCCCTCGACATCAACATGACGTCGATCGACGGCGTCGCCGACGTGGTACACCGTAAGGAAATGCGCATCGCAGTTATCGGAGCCAGCGGTTTCGTCGGGCGGGCGCTTTCGATCGCGCTGACTTCGGCAGCTCACGACGTCATTGCGATCGCCCGCCGTCCGACCGAGATCCCGGGTGCTCGAAGCGTTACCGTCGACGTCGCGGACGAAGCTGAGTTACGGGACGCGTTGTCCGGATGCGAGGTCGCGTACTACCTCGTGCACTCGCTCGGCACCGGCGACTTCCGCGATCGCGATCGGCGGCTGGCGGAAAGTTGCGGGAGAGCCGCCGCCGGGGCCGGCGTCGGGCGCATCGTGTACCTCGGCGGGCTCGGGCACGACCCCGAGTCAGAGCATCTCGTGAGCCGCCAAGAGGTCGGAGCGGCTCTTGCGTGTAACCACGTGGCGGTCGTCGAGCTGCGTGCGGCGGTCGTG
>CAZLEC010000692.1:0-2559 GCA_964558245.1 uncultured Burkholderiales bacterium
CCCGGATCAGGTGCGCGATCGGCTGGATCAGGTTCCACCTTTCGGCAGCGTCAACCTGAGCCAGCTGGCCGGCGGCCTGCCGCCCGTCCTGGCCTGGGCGAGCCTCGAGCTCTTCGCGTCGCAGGTGATGCCGGCCCTGCGTTCGCCGGCGCGTTCGGAGGATCCGGCCCGCGGCTGACCGCGTTTCCCAGGCCTTGCCATGGGGGGTACCGTCGGAGCATTCCCCCCGAGGAGGTCGGCGATGGCCCGTTACCGCCGTTTCGACACCACCCGCGCCGGTGTATTGACCGCCGACGGGTCCACTCCGGCCGGTGCCGCCGTGCCCGAGGTGATCGAGGGGGTGCGTTCGAGACGCGCGGGATTACGATCCGCGATGAGCGGGCTCGAGCGCGCCCTCGCCGCGCCGGCGCCGCATCGCGTCGAAGAGTGGCGGCAAGGGGTCGTCGAATCGCTGGCGTCGCTGCACGACGTGTGGACGCGTCACATCGTCGAGACCGAAGCACCCGGCGCGTTCCTCGACGAGCTCGTCGAAGAGTCGCCGCGGTTGTCGACGCCGGCCGCGCGCCTGCGGCGCGAGCACAACGAGATTCTCGGTGTGATCACCCGGGCCGAGAAGGCGCTGCATCAGGTGCTTCTCGACGCCGATCACGAGCAGTTCGTCGACACGCTGCGCGCCGACCTCACCGAGATGCTCTGCGCGCTCGCACACCACCGCCAACGCGGCGCCGACCTCATCTTCGCCGCATACGACGTCGACATCGGCGGCGGCTGAGACGCACTAGGTTCAGCGCTCATGGCACTGAGCGGAACCGGTGTGTGGTCAGGCCACCTGCGCTACGGCGACGCGGGGCCGATTGCCGAAGCGGCGGCCGAGCTCGACGAGCTGGGCTACAACGCGATGTGGATTCCCGATGTGGGCGGCGACGTGCTGGGCGCGATCGAGACGTTGCTCGGCGCGACGAAGCGCGCGGTCGTGGCCACGGGCATCCTCAACGTGTGGATGCACGAGCCGGCAGAAGTTGCAGCCCGGCGCGCGTCGTGGAACGACGACTGGAAGGCGCGCTTCCTCCTCGGGCTCGGCGTGAGCCATGCGCCGCTCATCGATCACGAGCACCCGGGCCGCTACACCAAGCCGTACTCGAAGATGGTCGAGTATCTCGACGGCCTCGACGCGGCCACCGTGCCGTTCCCGGCCGATGCGCGCGTGCTCGCCGCGCTCCGCCCCCGGATGCTGGGTCTCGCCCGCGACCGCGCGGCCGGCGCCCACCCCTATTTCGTGCCACCCGAGCACGTGGCGCGTGCGCGCGAGGTCCTGGGCCCCGACGCGCTGATCGGCGTCGAGCTCGCGGTGGTGCTCGACACCGATCCCGCGTCTGCACGGGCGACCGCGCGCCGGCACACCGCTACGTATGTCGGCCTCCCCAACTACACGAACAACCTGCGCGACTTCGGTTACGGAGACGACGACTTCGCGCATCAGGGCAGCGACCGGTTGGTCGACGCCATCGTCGCGTGGGGTGCGGTCGACGCGATCGTCGCCCGCGTGCAGGCGATGCGCGACGCGGGCGCCGATCACGTGTGCATCCAGGTGATCCGACCCGACAACGAGGTACCCCGAGCCGAGTGGCGCGAGCTCGCCGCCGCCCTCGTCAATCGCTGATCTCGTTCTCGTCTTCGTAGAGGGCTTCGCCGCGCCGGAGGCGGGTGGCGATGCGCACGACCGTGGGGAGCTCGCGGCGCGTCGGAGTGTGCGCCGACAGGAAACGCGCCACCGCCGTGAGCACGAGCGCGGCTTCTTCGGATGCTTCGGGCCACTGCTGCGACTGGCGCACACCCGCTTCCAACACCTGGTACCAGTGGAACTCCGCGTCCTCGGCGAGCAGCGCGTGCCCGAGGGCCGCAACGAGCTCCGCTCGTGTCCCACCGCCCTGCAAGAAGCCGTACGCCTCGTTGCCGGCCTCGTCGACCAGACCCTGCACGTCGAAGCAATGGGCGAGCGCGTCGAGACGGCCGGCGCTCGCGTGGGGGAGCCGGGCCGCGGGCACGTTCAGGAACCGGTCGAGATTGACGCGCAGCGCGGCGTGCACGGCGCCCCGCAGCAACTCGACCGTGGGCCGGCGTTGGAGGGCCTGGTGGAGTCCGTTG
This sequence comes from uncultured Burkholderiales bacterium, assembly GCA_964558245.1. Lineage (GTDB taxonomy): Bacteria > Actinomycetota > Acidimicrobiia > IMCC26256 > PALSA-610 > JBBQER01. Next base: position 2,146 of record CAZLEC010000692.1, read on the forward strand.
GCCGCGGTGAACGCGTGGTGCACCGTGTCCCAGTCGCCGTGGTCGTTCTGCACGTGGAAGCGCGCGATCCGCAGCGCGGCCGCATAGGCGACGGCGCGGCCGATCTGCTCCTCGTCGGCGCCCGCGCGCAGCGCGTCGAGGAGCGCGCCCGCAACCACTTCGGGATCGTCGTCGAGGAGCTGCCATCCGAGCGCCCCGACATCGGCGAACTCGCCGCGTCGAGCTCGGCCGGCGGTGAGCGCGGCGTCGAGTGACTCGATCGTGCGGCGCGCGAGCGCGGCGTGGTTGTGCGGATGACGCCACTCGCCGAACTCCTCCGAGCGCGACGCGGCGGTGGTCTGACGCACCAACGTCGGCAAGATCTCGCCGGCCGCGTCCTTGCCGAGGTGTTCCACCGCCTCGAACGCCTTGTTG
>CAZLEC010000693.1:0-2542 GCA_964558245.1 uncultured Burkholderiales bacterium
GGCGTGGCCGATCTCGTGGCCCTCGAACTTGATGCTCCCGTGCCGCTCAACGTTGCTCGGCAGCAATCCCATGATCGAGCGCGACAGCACCGACTTGCCCGAACCCGACTCCCCCACGATCCCGAGCGTCTTGCCCCGTTCGAGGGTGAGGGACACACCGTCGACCGCGTGCACGAGCCCGCGCGGCGTCTTGAAGAAGGTCTGCACGCCCTCGACCTCGAGCAGCGGCCCGTCGAGCGGCGCGTCGGCGAACCGCTCCGCCGTCGCCCGCTTGCGCCGAGGACTCATATCGCGCTCTCCCGCACGTCGAACCGGCTACGCACGATGTCACCGAGGTAGTTGAGCGACAGCACCGTGAAGAAGATGCACAAGATCGGCTCGAACAGCTCGAACGGCAACGTCTGCAGGTCGGCGCGCGTGCCGGCGATCATGTTGCCCCACGACACGGCCGGCGGAAGCACGCCCACGCCCAGGATCGAGAGCCCGCCCTCGGCGACGATCACGAACGCGATCGCGAGGAACGCGATCGAGAACATCGCGGGTAGCACGTTGGGGAGGACCTCCCGCAACATGATGCGGATGTTGCTCGCGCCCTGCGCCCGCGCCGCGAGCACGAACTCCCGCTGCGACCACTGGAGCGCGTTGGCGCGTGTGATGCGGCCGAGGGTCGGCACCGACACGACGCCCAATGCGATGATCAACACGATGAGCCGGTGCGTCGATGACGGTGGATGTTGGTTCCCGGTCTTGTCGATTGCGGTGGTGGCGAACACCGTGATGAGCGACAAGGCGAGGACGAACGGCGGGATCGAGAGCAGCACGTTGAACAGGGTCGTGAGCGCGCCGTCGACGCCCCGGCCGAAGTAGCCGGCCACGAGCCCGAGGCCGCCCCCCAGGATCAGGCCGAAACCCACCGCGCCGAGCGAGACGAGCATGGAGTTCCGGGCGCCTTTGGCCAGGTTCAAGAGCATGTCGTCGCCGTTGCGGTCGAAGCCGAGCGGGTGGCTCGCAACCTTGAAGAGGCCCTGACTGGAGTGCCCGGCGATCGCGTTGTTGTTGGGGTTCGAGTGCACCAGGATCGGGATCAGGATCGCGCCGACGAGCACGATGCCGAGCCAGATGATCGCGGCCCACGCGCCGATCCCGAGCCGCTGGGAACGGGGCCGCCGGAACCGCCCGGTCTTCGGCGGCTCGGATGGTTCGAGCGTCGCGAGATCGGAGTCGGGAACGGTGCTAGGCGATTGCGCGAGCATGCCGCAACCTCGGATCCAGGATCGTGTAGAGGGTGTCTATGAGTACGTTCACGATCACATAACCGACCGCGATCACCGCCACCAGGCTCTGCAGCATGACGAACTGACGCTCGGTAATTGCCGTGTACAGCAAGAGTCCCATGCCGGGCAACTGGAAGATGATCTCGATCACGACGGTACCGCCGATCAGCGCACCGACGTTGAGGCCGGCGACCGTCAGCAAGGTCAGGCTCGAGGGTCGCAATGCGTGCCGCCACAGGATCCGGCGATTCGTGATCCCCTTGGCTTTGGCCATGAGGATGAAGTCCTCTTGGAGCGTCGCCACCATGTCGCTGCGCAACAGCCGCATGTACCCCGCGATCTGCCCGACCGCGAGGCTCAGCGCCGGCAACGCCATATGTTGCAAATGGGAGACGAAGTCGTGCGTTGGATACTCGTAGCCCTGTGACGGGAGCCAGTGCAGCTTCACGCCGACCCAGTAGGAGAGCACCAACGCCAGCGCGAAGTCGGGCATTGCGATCGAGCCGAAGGCCGTCGTGTTGATGATCTTGTCGATCACCGTGCCCGACTTGTAGGCCGCCAACACACCGAGTGGGATCGCGATGAGAATGGTCAGGATCATCGCGTAGGCCATCAGTTGCAGTGACACCGGCAGGGCGTGACCGAGCGCGGTCGACACGTTCTGCTCGCCGGTCGGGCCGAAATACTGGTGGCCGAGGTTGCCGTGCAGAAAACCGGTCAGCCAGTCCCAGTACTGCACCAGGAAGGGCCGGTCGAAGTGGAGTTGGTGGCCGATGGCCTTGAGCTGCGACGGCGCCGCGAACCCGACGATCGCGACGACCGGGTCACCGGGAGCGAGGCTCAGGAGCCCGAACGAGAAGAAGGAGACGCAGAGCAGCACCACAGCGAGTTGGAGAATTCGCCGTAGTGCTGCTCGCATCCTTCACTCCTGTTCGGCCGAGCCGCGTCCGCGTTCCCTCTTTGATAGTCGATTACCTAGCTGCTCTTCCAGAGCCCCGAGACATCCGTACCGCTCGACAAGCCGGTGTAGGGGTGCGGCCCGCTGGTGGTTGCGTTCGGGTCGGTCGGCGTCGGCAGGTTCGGTCCGAGGATCCCGTGCACGTTGGTCTGGTACGGCATGGTCCACACCGACCAGTAGCCCCAGGCCTCCCAGACCTCCTTGGCGAACTCCTTGTTGAGGTCCTGGTAGGCGTTGGCACGCGCCGTCGGGTCAGTGCTCACGCGACCCGTCTCGAGGTCCTTGTTGATCTCGGGGTCGTTGAACTTGC
>CAZLEC010000694.1:0-2540 GCA_964558245.1 uncultured Burkholderiales bacterium
CAATCGTCCCAATGTTCAAGTGCGGCTTCGTGCGCTCGAACTTCTCCTTAGCCATTGCTGCTCCGAACTCGTGCGTCGTGATCGACTGTGGGCTGTACTGCGTTGCGGACCGGGGCCGGGCCGGTAGCGGAGGCGGGACTCGAACCCGCGACCCCACGATTATGAGCCGTGTGCTCTCACCAACTGAGCTACTCCGCCAACTTGAGGCGGGCCCTCGCGGGCCCGCCTCGGAGCCCCCTTACGGAATCGAACCGTAGACCCCTTCCTTACCATGGAAGTGCTCTGCCGTCTGAGCTAAGGGGGCAAGGCCCGTCAAGGCTAGCCGAGGCCCACCGAGGGGTCGCCTCCTTACCGGCGGCGGGCGGACAATGTCTAGCGTGGGCCGGATATGCGCACTCGACTCGCCGAGGCGCGCGACGCCGAGGCGACGCGCGCGATCTACAACCTCGAGGTGTCGGAGTCGACGGTCACCTTCGACATCGTGCCCCGCTCCCTTGCCGACCAGCAGCTCTGGATCACCGAGCACTCGGGCGGCCACCCGGCGATCGTCGCGGTCGACGCCGACGACACGGTGCTCGGCTTCGCGTCACTCTCGCCGTTCCGGCCTCGCGCGGCGTATGCGCCCACCGTCGAGGACTCGGTGTACGTGCGCCGCGACGCCCGGGGCAAGGGCATCGGCGGGCTGCTGCTCCGCGACATCGTGGCGCTCGGTACCGATCACGGCTTCCACTCGGTGATCGCGCGCATCGTCGGCGGCCACGACACGTCGATCGCCCTGCACCGGCAATGCGGTTTCGACCAGATCGGCTCGGAGCGTGAGGTCGGCCGCAAGTTCGGGCGCTGGCTCGACGTCGTGCTCATGCAACGGATGCTCTGAGGCGGAGACTCGCTACTCGGCGACGAACCGCCAGACGTCGCCGTCGACCTCGACCCGGCCCGCCGGGCGGGTCGGGAAATGCGTGCCGAGCACCAACGCGCCCGTGCGGGCCATCTCGCGGAGCATGCGCGTCCGGGTGGCGCGTGCGACCTCGACGTCGGCGTCGGCGATCTCGGCGATCTGGGGCTCGGCGAACTGGAGCGGGTGGTGCATGAAGTCGCCGGTGATCAGCGCGTGCTCACCTTCCGACTCGATCCAGAGCGACGTGTGACCGGGAGTGTGACCTGGGGTCGACTCGAGTCGGAGCCCGTGCCCGAGGTCGGCATCCGGCTCGATCACGTCGGCGAGACCCGCCTCGACGATCGGGGCGATCGAGTCGCCGTATACGTCTTCACCGGGCAGGACCGACGTGCGCACGAAGTCGAGCTCGGCCTGCGTGTAGAGGTGGCGGGCGCCGGTGAAGGTCGGGACCCAATCGTCGACCTCGCGGTGTGTGTCCCATCCGACGTGGTCGGCATGCAGGTGGGTGTGGAGCACGAGCTGCACGCCGTCGGGAGCGAAGCCGGCTTCGGCGAATCGCTCGAGGAACGGCAAGTCGAGGTCGTTCCACACCGGCAGCCAGCGCACCTTGCCGTTACCGACGCACGGGTCGACGAGCACGACGAGCCCGTCGATGTCGACGACGAACGCCTGCGTACGCAAAGCGATGCCGCCGGCCGCGTCGGCCCAGTCGGGCACGAGCCACGGATGGCGCCGGACGATCTCCTCGGTGGCCTCGGGGAACAAGAACCCGGGCGGAAGCTCCGTTTGGTCCTCGACCACGCTCGTGATCGTCGCGGCCCCCACCTTCCAACGCTGCGTCTCGAAATGCGCGTCACGCATGCGTGGATCGTATTGGCCACCCGCCTCCCGGGCACGCGGCCCGTGAGCGGAGCGACCGCCAAGTGAAGGCACACGGGGTGACGAAGAGAGCGAACTGGCGGAGCGACGAACCAGCCTCTCGCGCCGCAGGCGCCCCCCGCGCGTGAGTCCGACAAGGAATTATGGTGGGCCGGGTTGGATTCGAACCAACGTAGCGGTAACGCAACGGGTTTACAGCCCGTCCCCTTTGGCCACTCGGGTACCGACCCGGATCTAATCTAGCAGCGCGAAAATTTCGTTCCCGAGTTCCAGGAGCACGCAATGCCGAGCTTCGACGTGGTATCAGAGGTCGACGTGCAAGAGGTGCGGAATGCGGTCGACCAGGCGCACCGTGAGCTCACGACGCGGTTCGATTTCAAGGGGACCGACACCACGATCGAGCTCAAGGAGAACGCGATCGAGCTCGAGTCGGCGTCCGAAGAGCGGCTGAAGGCGGCGGCACAGGTGCTCGAGGAGAAGCTCGTGCGCCGCAAGGTGTCGCTGAAGGCGCTCGAGTACGGGAAGGTCGAAGAGGCCTCACGTGGACGGGCGCGGCAGACCGCGTCGTTGCACGTCGGCATCAACGACGAGAAGGCGCGCGAGATCGGCAAGTTCCTCAAGGGTCTCGGCCTGAAGGGCGTGCAGCACCAGGTGCAGGGAACGCAGTTGCGCGTGACCGGCAAGAAGCGCGACGACCTGCAGTCGGCCATCCAGTCGTTGCGCGAGCACGACTTCGGCGTTCCGCTCGACTTCACGAACTTCC
>CAZLEC010000695.1:0-2537 GCA_964558245.1 uncultured Burkholderiales bacterium
CCGACACCGTCATCAACATGCACATCGGGTCGTCGTCGAAGATGCCGAGCACGTCACCCGACGCGCCGGCCGCGGTCGGCTCCACGCTCACGTACATGAACGCGGCGATGTCCCTCACCGACTGGTTGATGTCGGGCGTGTTCGAGCGGTTCCCCCGCCTCACCATCGCGTACAGCGAAGGCCAGATCGGCTGGATCCCGTACGTGCTCGAGCGCGCCGACAAGGTGTGGGAGGACAACCGCGGGTGGGGTGGCGTCGCCGACAAGGTGAAGCGCCCGCCCTCGGAGTACTACTACGAGCACATCTACGGCTGCTTCTTCGACGATCCGCACGGCTTGCAGTCGCTCGCCAGCGTGGGTGAGGACAACGTCACCTTCGAGACCGACTATCCGCACAGCGACAGTACGTGGCCGCACACGAAGAAGGTGGCCGAGGAGCTCATGAAGGACCTCACGCAGGAGCAGGTCAACAAGATCTGCCGCAACAACGCGATCCGGATGCTCCACCTCGAAGGCCAGATCGAACCGGCGTCGTAGCGCCTGCGGCACAGGCGCAGATCCGGAGGCCCGGTCCGTTGACGAAAGTCGCACGGGCGATGGAGGGCCGGAGGTCGTAGCCGCAGTATTAGTAGCCGGCGCGGGGCCGGAAGAGGTCGAAGGGGAGGCCCTGGTCGTCGCGGCACTCGGCGTTGCCGCCGGAGTCGTGGTTGGCGACCGAGAGCACCTCGCCGCCGAGCTCGCGGATGCGCTCGACCACCGAGTCGATGTCGTCGACTCGGAAGAACACGCGCATTTCGGGGGTCTCGACGCGGTCCTGGATACCGGCCGGGGGAGTGATCGACGCGATGTGGAACCCTTCGGGTCCGCCGTGCATCGTCCAGCCGAACAGCGCGCCGTAGAAGCGGCTGGCGCGCTCCGCGTCGGGAACCCGCAGCGTGACGTAGCCGATGTCGCCGAAGCGGCGGCCCGGCGCGTCCTCCACCGGCACGTCATCGGCGACGAGATGCGTCTGCACGAACCAGCGGTGGCCGAACGGATCGCGGATCACGCCGCCGCGCGCGCCGTAGTTCTCGGCGATCGGCCGGAGCGGTGTCGCGCCGCGCTCGACCGCGAGCGCGTACGTCGCGTCGGAGTCGGGCACGTGCACCTGCAGCGCGACGGTGCTGCCGCCGAGCGTCAACGGGCTCCGGTGATCCTCTTCGGGGTACTCGCCCGCGAGCATGATCACCGAGTCGCCGATGCGCAGCTCGGCGTGGCCGATGCGCCCGTCGGGCATCACGATCGGGTCGTCGAGCAGCCGCGCGCCGAACACCTCGGTGTACCACTCGATCGCGGCGGCCGGGTCGTGCGTCGCGAGGTACGGCGTGATCGAGTGCAAGTGCGCGGGCGTGTACTCGCGGATCTCGGGCATCGGGGGCTCCTCTCGAGTCGCGCCCAGCGCGACGGACACGCGGCGGCGAAGCGCGGCCGCGAACGCCGGTCGGGGCGCGAGCGGGATGTTCGGCTCTCGCATCGAGTCGAAGGGATCAGTCGGCATCGCATTCACCTCGCGCGTAGGCGACCCGGAACGCGTTGCGGGCGCGTACGAGGAGGGCCTCGGTTGCGTGCACGGTTCGGTCGAGGTGGTGCGCGACCTCGGGCACGGACAGCCCGTCGAGATAGCGCAGGGTGAGCGCGGCGCGATGGTGCGCGCCGAGCTCCGCGAGCACTTCGCGGGTGCGAGCCCGTTCGAAGTGCGCCTCCATCTGGTCGGGCTCGACCTGCTCGTCGGGGAGGGCCCGGAGGCTGCGTTCCTCGCGCGCTTGGCGCCGCCAGTGGTCGACGAGCTTGTGCCGGGCGACGCCGATCAGCCACGCGACCGTCAGCTGCGGCACCGCGTCGCGCTCGACGGCCTGTACCGCGGCGAGGAACGTCTCGGCCGTGAGGTCCTCCGCCACCGCTTCGGTACCGGAGCGAGCGCGGAGGTAGCCGAACACCTGGGGGAGGGCCCGGTCGTACATCGCGAGGAGGGCCGCGCCCTGGTCGCCGGTGTCGACACTCGCCATGCCCCATCATCGTTCGAGCCCCGCCGACTCCGACGGGCCGATCCGAAATCCGCGAGCCTCCCGATCCTGAGCCCCGGAAAATAGAACGCGTTACACTTCCGAGCCGTGACGGACCGTCAGTTGTTGATCGGCGGGGAGTGGGTCGACGGAGCCGATGGCGGCTACGACGTCGTGAACCCCGCCACCGAAGAGGTCGTCGGGGTCGCGCCCGAGGCGTCGGCCGCGCAGGCGCTCGACGCGGCGCGTGCGGCGCAAGACGCGTTCCCGGCGTGGTCGCAGACCACTCCCGAGGCTCGCGCCGAGCTGCTCCAGAAGGCCGCGGTCGCGATCAAGGGCCGCTTCAAGGAGCTGCTGCCGACCGTGATCGCCGAGACCGGCTGCACGGCGGTGGTCGGCAAGCAGATGCAAGTGCCGACGGCGTGGACGCGCTTCGAGACGTACGCCCGGCTCGCGCTCGATCCCACAGTGATCCCGCTCCCGCCGCAGGAGATGC
>CAZLEC010000696.1:0-2533 GCA_964558245.1 uncultured Burkholderiales bacterium
GCACTTCCACGAGAGCCGGAGAGGAGACTCGAACTCCTGGCCTGCTCATTACGAGCGCCACCCTGCGTACATGAGCGAACACGCGCGAACACGAAAACGCACGTCAACGACGGTGCATGCACAAGGCGAACAACGGCGAATAACGGCGGTTTTCGATGGCGCGCGCCATGGACGCGCCATGGAACGCGATCGTCACCCGCTCGCGAACGGCAGTCGCCGCACTCGAATCGTGCCGCGCGCGAACGACGCGACCGCGCCGGCTTCGAGATCCTCGGCGAGCGCGCCGAGATTCGCCAGCAGCAACGCCGCGTGTTGCTCGGGGGTCATCTCGTTGACGTGCCGGAGGAGCACGAGCGACGGCTTCGCGCTAACGAACCCGGCGAGGATGGCCGCGAAATCGGTATCAGAGGAGACGACCACGTAGTCGTGTTCCAGCGCGTACTCGACGATGGTCTCGTCTCTTGCTTGCGCCAGGCGCACGTCGTACACGTGGATCGCCTCGTGGCCGGCGTCGCGCAAGCGAGCCGCGACGATCGGCGACAGGTTGGCGTCTACCAGCAGCCTCACGCGGGCTTCGTCAGCGGAAGCTCCCGCTCGCGCACGGCGGCCGCGCCGTACTCGAGCGCTGCGAAGATGTCGTCACGCTCGAGGTACGGGTAGTCCTCGAGCACCTGATCGACCGTGCGGCCGGCGGCGAGCTGGCCGAGCACGGCGCTCACCGTCACCCGCAGATCGCGAATGCACGGCAGCCCACCCATCTTGTTCGGATCAACCGTGATTCGCTCGAACGCCACGGCTCCAGAATACGCCCAACGTCTTGCTCGACACCTCACAGCTCGCAAAGGTCTCTTGAGGTGCGAAGCCGAGATGGGCGTGCTGCTCAGGCGGGATTGCCCGGGTCGCACGACGGCAATCCAATCGCCGCCGCAGCCTGCACGTTGCCGGGGCTCCGCGAGGAGAGGTCACGATATGTCTGGGTGAACGCGGCGCCGTCGCGTCCCTGGGCGGCACGCTGTTGCGCAATCGTGCTCGTCACACTTTGGTCGATTGCCGAAAGGTAGGCCTTCCAAGCACCGGAGCCCGCGGTCGGTTGGCCGAGCGCGTGAAGCGCGGCCTGCCAAACCCGAAGGGCCGCGACCGTCTTCACTTCGTAGCGGCCAATAGTCAGCAAGTCCGCCACGACGGGATGCTCGGGGTCGAAGTTGGGGAACGGGAACGGCCCAGCGGCGTGCAGCGCGTCTCCTGCTGTCTTGCACGTCGCGGCAGTTCTCGTTCGGAAACTCGCGTCAACGAACCCACTCGCGGGCGGGGGCGGTTGTGTTTTCGTCGGAGCGCCAGAGGTGACCCCTTTGCTCGACGAGCTGCAGCCCACGCACATCACGAGCACCGCCGAAACGGCGACGATCCGGCACAACCAACTCCGGGCGTGGGGCGCTGTCATCGCAACCTCCAGTCGACCGCACGCATCTGTGCGGTCGGCGCTCATACTGCTCGCTCGGCATTCGATCTGCCAGGCGCACTCACCGCTCCGATCCATGGGTTCGACACCCGAGACAACAGCCCCCATACCCCCACCCCAGTTCGGCGCTCCGACCAGGCCGAGTCGGGAGCGCAGGATTCGCACACCCGAGCGTCCACAAACCACTCCCGAGCTGATGGCGTCAATCGTCGAAGATTTCGGCGAGTCGCCCAAGGTAGGTGTACGCGATCTCAAACGCAGCGCCGGATCTGAGTATCGGTTCGGCGAGCTGCGACTTCCACCCGACCATCTGTTCGAGTCGGTCATACACGCTTTCCCACCAGCCGTCATCGACCGCCGCTCCGGACCCGTTCGCCGCGACGTGCGCTCGCACTTCTCGCTCCAGCACATCGAGGCCTGGAACTTGCGACTTCACACGGACGTACGCCACGTCGGGACCACCTGCTCGCAAGGCGTCGATCTGTTCGAACCATGGACCCTGATCAACAGATTACGGTCGAATCGGCTCTCCGCTCGCCGCGGCGACCAGCAGGCGTTCCATGAGATCGCCAGCGCGAAAATCGAACAGGCTCAGGTCTACTTCTGGACCCATCCTCGACAACGCCAACGCGCGATTCAATACGCCCGTGCGTCCCTTCGCTGCAGCCCGAAGTTGTTCCACCGCGGCTTCGTCGTCGCGTCCCAGCTCGGCGAGTTCTTCCGCCAGTTCAACGACGGCATCTACTTCGGGCCCGGTACGCACAACTTGCGGGTGCGATGAACGCTTCTCTCTACGCGCCGCAAGACCGAGCACCGCCGCCAACGCCGATGCTCGGACGATTCTCTTGAACGACGGTCGCTGAGGTTCGTTGTCTCTTTGTTCGTCGGAAGCACCCATTCAGACCCTCCGCTGAACTGCTCGCCCACCGTGTCGCAGACGACATCCGACGACGCCCCAGTCTTCCAGAACTGCCAGCCAACTGGGAGGGGGTCAGCCGCACCCCAGCGTCCGCAAACCACTCCCGAGCTCGGAGGTCGCGATGGCGTGGTTTCGATCGGGCGTGGATACTCAGG
>CAZLEC010000697.1:0-2530 GCA_964558245.1 uncultured Burkholderiales bacterium
GGAGCGCGGCCTTCGTCTTCGACATCCCCACTGCCGCTTCGCCGATGAAGCGCGAGCCGAGCACTATGTCGACATCGCCGGCTGTCAGGCGCTCGAGCATCTTCACGGCATCACGCACGTCGTGTTGGCCGTCGGCGTCCATCGTGACGAAGAACTGCGCCGACTCGTCGAGCAGCGCGAAGTCGATGCCGGTTTGCGTGGCCGCGCCGGCGCCCAGGTTCACCGCATGCACGACAAGCGTCGCGCCCGCCCGCTCGATGACCTCCGACGAACGATCCTGACTTCCGTCGTCGACGCACACGACGTTGGAGAACTCGCGCAACGCGGCGCTCACGACGTCACCGACCACCTGCTCTTCGTTGAACACAGGGATGATGACGTAGGTGTCGTCGTTCACGAAGGCGAAACCGTCACGCGTCGATGCCGTAGAGCTCGGCGGCGTTGTCATGGAGGATACGAGCACGGGTCGTTTCGTCGAGGTCCTGCGCGTGCTCGGCCAGCATCGCCTGGCTGTGTGGCCAGGTTGCGTCGCTGTGCGGAAAGTCGTTGGCCCACATGAGGCGATCGGTGTTCATCAAGTTGGCCATGCGGAACGCGACCCAGTCGTCCTGGAAGGTCAGGTACACGTGTTCGCGAAATTGTTCGCTCGGTCGCCTCGACAGGTCACCGGCAGTCAACCAGTTGCGGTGACGGTCGTACGCGTGGTCGGCGCGGTACATCCAGTGCGGCGCCCATCCCGCGTCGGCTTCGACGCACACGATGCGAAGGTTCGGATGACGCTCGAACACCGCGCCGAAGATCATCAACCCGATGATGTCCTGGTTCGCGCGAAGGATCGTCATGAACGTGTTGAGACGCGAGCCGCGAACTTTGCCGAACGGTTCTTCGTTCTTGCTCGTGAGGATGTGGAATGAAGGCGGAAGCTCGAGATCGACGATCGCATCCCAGAACTCGTCGTAAATAACGTCGTCGTAGTCGGCCTCAGGCGGCATGCCCGGCAACATCACGCCGCGCAGTCCCAACGCCTTTATCGCCTCGAGATCCGCGATTCCTTCGGCGGGCGTGCGTAACGCGGTCTGTCCGATACCCACGAGCCGATCGGGCGCGGTCGCGCAGAACTCCGCGATCCATTGGTTGTACGCGTCGAAACACGCGTGTTGGTAATCGACGTCGGGATAGTTGCAGAGCAACATGCCGACCGACGGATAGATCACTTCGGCCGCGACGCCGTCGAGATCCTGATCGGCCAAACGCGCCACCGGATCCCATCCGCCGCGCCACAGATCCTCGAATCGCTTGCCGGTGTCGAGGCGCACTTCTTCGGTCGGTCGACCGGCCGCGGCGACGAGCCAGAAGGGCACGAGGCTCTTCCCACCGTCGATCAACATGACGTCGCCGAGGGTCTCGTCGTAGTGCATCCGGGGCGCCCGATCGCGGTACTTCGGGTCGATGCGATCGACGTAGGTGCCGGCCGGCTCGGTCACATGGGAGTCGGCCGAGATGCACCGGACCACCGCGTTCGTCGTGTCGACCGGCATGTGCTGCCTCCCTCGGGGAGCCTCGCGCGACGGCGCGGGCTGGCAATGTAATTACTGCGCCCACGCGCTCCGATGACTCGGGCCACACACAATAATTACATGGGCCTTCGAGAGTTGTTCGCCGGAGGCGCCGGACCCCCCTCAAGTGACCCATTCCGCGCGACCTACCCAGCGGCGGAGATCAGTGGAAGTCGCGGGAGCGCAGGCCTCCGGCCAGGCTGATGGGCAGGCGGGTGATCCGGCCGGCAACGAGGTTGATCACACCTTGGTGCTTCTCGAGCACCCCGCGCACACGAAGCGCCGGCGCGCCGCGCGCCACGGTGCGGAATCGCTTCCACACGCCTTTGGCGCAGATCACGTTCACGAGACCGGTCTCGTCCTCGAGGTTCAGGAACACGGTGCCCTTGGCGGTCGAGGGCTGCTGGCGGTGCGTCACCACTCCTGCGACCTCGATCACGCTGCGATCGGCGAGGTCGCGCAGGTCGGCGGCGGTGACCACACCTTGGGCGCGCAACTCGGCGCGCACGAACTCGGTCGGGTGCTTGCCCACGCTGAGGCCCATCGCCCACAGCTCGGCACCGACCGTCTCCATCTCGGTCATGCCGGGGAGCGACGGCGCGGCGGTGCCGGTGACGACACCGGGCAAGGTCTCGCTGACGGTGCCGTCGCGCCGCACGTTGGGGCGCGCGGTCGCGAGCGCACCGGCCGCCCACAACGCCGAGCGGCGCGACTGGCCGAAGCAGTGCTCGAACGCACCGGCAGTGGCGAGCACCTCGACTTGATCGACGGTCGCGCCGGAACGCCGCACGAAGTCTTCGAGGTCGACGAACGGACCGTCGGCCCGCTCGTCGTCGATGTGATCGAGCAACGCGTCGTGCAGCCCGCGCACTGATCGCAATCCGAGCCGTACGGCGAGGTTCGAGGGCTCGGCATGGAAGCCGCGCACCGGACGACCGACGGCCTCGACGTCGGCGGTGCGCGGCTCGAGTGTC
>CAZLEC010000698.1:0-2528 GCA_964558245.1 uncultured Burkholderiales bacterium
AACAACGCGTGGTTCGACCGCGCGACCGGCGAGCAGGTCATCACCAACTCGCAGGCCACGTGGCCGTGGAGCATGCAGCATCTCGCGCCGGGCATCGAGTCGATCCACGACGCCGTGCACCGAACCTGGCCCGACGCCTTCACCGCGTCGGTCAACGAGCCGTGCGACAAAGGCGCGAGCTACTCGACCTTCGATTACTTCCGGCGCGGCGACGTGCCGCCGATCCCGAAGGATCCGTTCGGGCTGCCGCACACGACCGAGCGGTTCGTCCGGCCGTCGAAGGACTACTCGTGGTCGTCGGTCGTCGACCACATGGGTCTCGACCAGGCGCTCGGCATCCTCGCCGGCCAGTACCGCGACGCGAGCTACCCGCTCCCCCGGTTCATGTGGTGCAACTTCACGCTCACCGACTCCGCGATGCACGAAGGCGGACCGCACTCGGAGATGGCCGCCGCGTCCGTGCGCGACACCGACGCGCGGGTCGGCGCCATTCTCGGCGCGCTCGAGCAGCGCCGGGTGATCGACGACTGCGCGTTCGTGCTCGTCGCCGATCACGGGATGGAAGAGACCGACCCGTCGTGCACCGGCGACTGGGACGTCGCCCTGCGCGAAGCGGGCGTCAAGTCACGTGACGAGGCCTACAGCTTCCTGTATCTCGGCGTTTGACCGCCGCCCGGCCGCCCATCGCGGTCCGGATCCCGCCGCCGCGGCTCGCTTACCATCTTGGCCGGGGATTGCGCCGTCCGGCGGAGCCGGCGCCCATCCGGGAGGTTCGCATGCGCAAGTGGGTCGCCTCGTGCTCGGTCGTGATGATCGCCGCCGGCGCGCTGGCCGCGTGCGGGAGCAGCGGCAGCTCGAAGGCGACCAACCCGTCGGAGACGACGACTCCCGGCGGGGCGTCGTCACCCTCCGACAGTGATCTCGCCAAGATCGTCGCGAACGCCGGCAAGCAGAAGTTCAAGCTCACCTACGTCGACGGCAGCGGCGCCAGCCAGATGTACGAGCAGGACGGCAAGGGAAACAGCGTGTCGGGCAGCGACGATTCGCTGACGTTCGCGACTGCGACCTCCATCGTCAGCTGCGACAAGAGCTCCGGCGCCTACCAGTGCACCGAGACGCCGGCGTCGCAGGGCAACGCCGCCAGCCCGTTCTCCGGGATCGTGACGGCGGTCCAGTCGCAGTTCACGGCGCTCGGCGGGCACTTCGGCAGCCGGTCGTCGAAGACGATCGCCGGTCGCGACGCGGAGTGCGTGACGTTCTCGCAGGACGACCTCGTGGGATCCGCGGCCCAGGTCAGCTACTCCGGGTGCATCGACAAGCAGACCGGCGCCACCCTCGAGGTCGCGGTCGACGACGCGGGCAAGAAGACCACGAGCCTGCTCGTCACGAAGTTCGAGGAGCCCGGCCCTTCCGACTTCACGCCCCCCGTGACACCCTCGACGTACGCGTCGAGCCTTTCGATCACGCTGCCCGTGAACTCGGGCGGCAGCTGACCCCGCGACGGCCCTTCAGTATCCGACTTCCCAGAGGCACAGCCCGCGCGCGGGTGCCATCTGGCCCGCCGCGTTGCGGTCGCCGCCGCGGAGCACGGCGAGCAGCTCGCCGGGCCGGCGCTTGCCCGTGCCGACCTCCACGAGCGTTCCGGTGATCGCCCGCACCATCTGCCAGCAAAACGCGTTCGCGCAGATCTCGTAGCGGAGCACGCCGTCGCCCTCGTCGACCCAGCGCGATTCCAACACGCGCCGCGTGAGCGACGAACCTTCCGCGCCCTTGCGACAGAACGCCGAGAAGTCGTGTTCGCCCACGAAGACGTCGGCCGCGAGGCGCAACGCCCGGAGATCGAGCGGGTCGGCGATCCACCAGACGAATCGATCGCGGAACGGATCCGCCACCGGTCGGTTGAGGATCGTGTAGCGGTACCGGCGCCAACGCGCGCCGTGGCGCGCGTCGAATTCCGGCTCGACCGTCTCGCACGATCGCACGACCACCTCGGGCCCGAGCATCGAGTTGACCGCCGACTGCAGGCGCCACTCGTCGAGCCCGGGCTCCGTCGCGAAGCTCACGACCTGTCCCCACGCGTGCACGCCGGCGTCGGTGCGGCCCGCGCAGGTGAGCTCCACCTCGTGGCGCAGGACCTTGGCGATCGCCTCGGCCAGCACACCGCCGACCGTCCGCACACCGGGTTGGTTGCGCTGCGCGGCAAACCCGCTGAACTCGGTGCCGTCGTACGCGACGACCATCTTCACTTTTGCGGGCTTCACGCTCGCGGGTGTCACCTTCGCGGGCCCGGTGTCGGGGCGGGCCGCGTCGAAGAGAGTCACGTCACGCGCTGCGACCTACACGAATTCGATGCGTGCCATCGGCGCGTTGTCGCCCGGGCGGGGCCCCAGCTTCAAGATCCGCGTGTAACCGCCGTTGCGGTCGGTGTAGCGCGGGCCGATGTCGGCGAACAGCTTGTGGGTGACGTCCTTGTCGTGGATCGTCGACACCACTTGCCGCTGCTTGTGCACACCGCCGACCTTCGCCTT
>CAZLEC010000699.1:0-2525 GCA_964558245.1 uncultured Burkholderiales bacterium
CCCTTGTCGGGGTTGGCCCGACCGATGTACACGAGCGCGTGCTCCTTCTCGGCCCGGAACTTGTACGCCGAGAGGTCGATGCCGTTGTGCACGGTTCCGGCGTAGGGGACGTCGAGGTTGAGCGCGCGTTGCGCGTCGCTGATCGCCACGAGGTGCACGTGCTCGGCGAGCAGCGAATAGAGCGGGCGATTGTGATCGGTCCACGGTCCGTGCAGCGTGTGCACGACGGGTGGACGACCGTTGAGCAACGCCCCGCAGATCGGTCCGACGATGCCGGCGTGATCGGAGACGACGTCGAAGTCGCTCACCTGGAGGTACGAGGCGAGGGCGTGAAAGCCGTCGTACCAGGCGTTCCCCAAGTCCTTCGGGTCGGGCGGGAGCGCCATCGGCGAGACGAGCGCGGCCTTGCTGCGCGAGCCGCCGGAGGCGAACAAGGTGACCTCGTGGCCCGCGTCGACGAGGCCGTCGGCGAGCAACGACACAACGAGCTCGATCCCGCCGTATCCCGTCGGGGGAACGGCGAACCACGGGGGAGCAACTACCGCGATGCGCATCGTCGGAGGCTAATGCCGCTCATGGAACGGCTAGCGTGACCCGATGCCGCAGCCGTGGACGACGAGCGCGAGCGCGACACTCGCGGGCGCCGACGGCATCATCACCCTCGTCGAGGGCTCGTCGTTCTGCATCTCGAGCCGGTCGGGTGAGATCGATCCGGACCACCCGCAGGGTCTGTTCTTCCGGGACACCCGCTTCGTGTCCGAGATGCGCCTCTCGCTCAACGGCACGCCGCCCGAACCGTTGGCGGCAACGACCACCGACCCCTTCAGCGCCGTGTTCGTGTTGCGTGGGCTTCCGTCGCGCGGCCGGGCCGACTCGCACCTCGTGCTGTTCCGCCGGCGCTACATCGGCCGGGGAATGCGCGAAGACATCGAGATCGAGAACTTCGGCGAGGAGGCGGCGTTCTGCTCGGTCGAGCTCCTGCTCGGCGCCGACTTCGCCGACCTGTTCGAGGTCAAGGAAGGGCGCGTCCACAAGCAGGGCAAGCTCGGCGTGCACGACGCCGGCAACGGTCGCATCACCTTCACCTACGAGCGCAGCTCGTTCACGCGCGCCACCCACGTCGACTTCACGGGTGAGCCGCGCATCTCGGGCTCCCACGTGCACTACGAGGTGATCGTGCCGCCGCGCGGCCGCTGGACGGCGTGCATGCAGGTGACGCCGGTCATCGGTGATCAGGAGGTCACGCCGCGCCACCTCTGTGGGCAGCCGGTCGAGCGGTCGACGCCGGTCGCGCGGCTCGAGGAGTGGACGCGGCGCCTGCCAGTGGTCACGACCGACGACGACCAGTTCCGGGCGCTGCTCGAGCGTTCGACGCGCGACGTCGCCGGACTGCGCATCTTCGACCCCGAGTTCCCCGACCGCGCGGTGGTGGCGGCCGGTGCGCCGTGGTTCATGACGCTCTTCGG
Source organism: uncultured Burkholderiales bacterium (assembly GCA_964558245.1). GTDB lineage: Bacteria > Actinomycetota > Acidimicrobiia > IMCC26256 > PALSA-610 > JBBQER01. Next base: position 1,467 of record CAZLEC010000699.1, read on the forward strand.
GCGCGACTCGTTGATCACGTCGTGGATGACGATGCTCGTCGATCCCGATCTCGCGCTCGGCACGTTGCAGACGCTCGCGCGGTTCCAGGGCACCGAGGTCGACCCGCGCACCGAGGAGGAGCCGGGCCGGATCCTCCACGAGATGCGATTCGGCGAGACGGCGTCGCTCGCGCTCGGCGGTGGGCGCATCTACTACGGAACCGTCGACGCGACCCCGCTCTTCGTGATGCTCGTCGGAGAGTTGTCGCGTTGGGGGAACCGCCGCGCCGAGGTCGACGCGTTGTTGCCGGCCGCCGATCGCGCGCTCGAGTGGATGACCGAGCACGGCGACAAGGACGGTGACGGATACGTCGAGTACCAACGCACCACCGACCACGGCCTCCAGAACCAGGGTTGGAAGGACTCCTGGGACTCGATGCGCTTCGCCGACGGCACCCTCGCGGCGACGCCGATCGCACTCTGCGAGGTGCAGGGCTACGTGTACGCCGCGCTGGTGGCGCGTTCGCACTGCGCAACGGAGGCGGGCGATCACGAGCTCGCGAAGTCGCTCCGGACGCGTGCCGACGAGCTGAAGCGCCGGTTCAACGTCGACTTCTGGGTCGACGCGCCCGGCGGCGGCTACTTCGCGCTCGGGCTGGATCGCGAGAAGCGCCGTATCGACGGCATCGGCTCCAACATGGGCCACTGCCTCTGGACCGGCATCGTCGACGAGGAGAAGGCGCCGTTCGTGGCGAAGGCGCTGCTCTCGGAGCCGATGTTCAGTGGTTGGGGTGTGCGCACGCTCTCGAAGAGCACGGGCGGGTACAACCCGATCTCGTACCACTGCGGCGGCGTGTGGCCGCACGACAACGCGATCTGCGCGGCGGGACTCATGCGCTACGGCTTCCACGAGGAAGCGCACCGGGTGATGGAGGGCATCGTCGATGCCGCGTTCTCCTTCGGCAACCGCCTGCCCGAGCTGTTCGCGGGCCTGCCGCGTGACGAGTTCTCGTTCCCGGTGAGCTACCCGACGTCGTGCTCGCCACAGGCGTGGGCGGCGGCATCTCCCCTGTTGTTCCT
>CAZLEC010000700.1:0-2519 GCA_964558245.1 uncultured Burkholderiales bacterium
GCGATCGCGAACGAGGCGCGTGTCGATCTCGAGCTCGACGACTTCAACCGGGTGGGCGCGCGCGTCGGTCACGTGGCCGACATGAAGCCGCACGGCAAGTACCACATGACCGATCTCGACGCGGTCGGGGGGGTGCCCGTGGTGATGCAGCAGCTGCTCGACGCAGGCCTGCTCCACGGCGACTGTCTCACCGTGACGGGCAAGACGGTCGCGGAGAACCTCGCGGATCTCGCACCGCCGGCGCCCGACGGTTCGGTCGTGCACCCGTTGTCGGACCCGATCCACGTGCAGGGTGGCATCGCGATCCTGCGGGGCTCGCTCGCCCCCAACGGCAGCGTCGTGAAGGTCGCCGGGATCGACGTGCCGAAGTTCGACGGCACCGCGCGCGTCTTCGACGGCGAGGACGCGGCGATGGAGCAGATCCTCGCGGGCAAGATCCAGCCCGGCGACGTCGTGGTCATCCGCTACGAGGGCCCGAAGGGTGGGCCCGGTATGCGCGAGATGCTCGCGATCACCGGTGCGATGAAGGGTGCGGGCCGGGGCGACGACGCCGCGCTCGTGACCGACGGCCGGTTCTCGGGTGGCACGCAGGGATTCTGCGTCGGGCACGTCGCGCCCGAAGCGGTCGACGGCGGCCCGATCGCGCTCGTCGCCGACGGCGACCGCATCGTGATCGACGCCGACGCGCACACGATCGACCTGATGGTGACCGACGCCGAGCTCGCCGAGCGCAAGAAGAACTGGAAGCTGCCGGAGCCGCGCTACACGAGCGGCTTCCTCGCGAAGTACGCCAAGCTCGCCCAAGGCGCGGAGACCGGCGCGATCACGAACTTCTAGCAAACGGCTCGGCGTACCGCTCGTGCCCGAAGTACTGGAAGTCGAGGCCGCCCGTGTGGTGCTCGCCGACTGCGCGCTCGGTCGGGAGATCACGCGCGTGCACGCGCCCGACTCGTGGTTCCTCAAGCGGGGAACGACGGCCGCCGCGCTGCGGCACGCGCTTGTCGGCAACCAGTTCGCGCACGCGCGTCGCACCGGTAAGCAGATCGTGCTCGACACCGCTGATCCCGACGTACGGATCGGCGTGCACCTCGGCATGAGCGGCCGGGTGATCGTCGACGGCGAGGAAGCCGGCGATCCGCTCGTGTACGCGAGCAACCGGCCCGTCGCCAAGTGGCATCGCTTCGGCGTGCACTTCGCCGACGGGGGCTCGTTCATGTTGCGCGATCCCCGCCGGCTCGGTGCGGTGGAGCTCGATCCCGACGAGTCGCGCCTCGGTCCCGACGTGCTCGGCCTCACCCTGCGGCAACTCGATCACGCGCTCGGCGCTCGCACCGCGCCGGTGAAGGCCGTGTTGATGGATCAGGCGCGCGTCGCCGGGCTCGGCAACCTTCTCGTCGACGAAGCGCTGTGGCGTGCGGGCATCGATCCGGCCCGCACCGCGGGGTCGCTCGACGCCGAGGAGCGGCGCACATTGCACCGGGCGATCCGCACGACGCTGCGGGTGCTCGATCGCCGGGGAGGATCGCACACCGGCGACATGCCCCGCGACCTCGACACACCGTGCCCGCGCGACGGTGGATCGCTCCTGCGCCGCCGAATCGGCGGCCGCACGACCTACTCCTGCTCGGTTCATCAGCGGTGAATCCGGCCTTGCCCGGCGAACCGCAAACCGTGCTAGGGTGATTTCGATGTCCCTCTCGATCAGCATTCTCGTAGTTATGTAGCGCACGGCCGCCGCTACGCGCCCGTGCGCTCTTCCGCCCCTCGCCAGCAGGCGAGGGGTTTTTCGTGCCCGCTGTTCGTTCGAATGCCGTTTTCCCGAATCCAGCCGAAGAGGAAATCATGAAGCTGACCGGAGCCCAGGCCCTCATCAAGAGTCTCGAGATGGAAGGTGTGGAGGTCATGTTCGGCCTCCCCGGTGGCGCGATCCTTCCGGTGTACGACCCGCTGATCGACTCGTCGATCCGCCACATCCTCGTGCGGCACGAGCAGGGTGCCGGGCACATGGCGTCGGGCTACGCGCACGCCACCGGCCGGCCGGGTGTCGCGATGGTCACCAGCGGTCCCGCCGCCACCAACATCGTCACGCCGCTGTGTGACGCGTACCTCGACTCGATTCCCATCGTCGTGATCACGGGCCAGGTCGCGTACTCGGCGATCGGCACCGACGCGTTCCAGGAGGCCGACACCGTCGGCATCACGATGCCGATCACGAAGCACAACTGGCTCGTGTCGGACGTGAACGACATCCCGCGAGTGATCCGCGAGGCGTTCCACGTCGCGACCACGGGTCGACCGGGCCCGGTGCTCGTCGACTTCCCGAAGGACATCGCGAACCAGACGATGGAGTGGTACTGGCCGGAGAAGGTCGACCTGCCCGGCTACAAGCCCACCGTGAAGGGGCACCCGAAGCAGATCAAGGACGCGGCGCGACTCATCCAGAACGCGACGATGCCGGTGATCCTCGCGGGTGGCGGGATCCTCAAGGCCAACGCCACCAACGAGCTGCGCGAGCTCGC
>CAZLEC010000701.1:0-2518 GCA_964558245.1 uncultured Burkholderiales bacterium
CCGCGCGTCGCTGATGGACCCCCGTATCGAGCAGCTGATGGGGAAGGTCGACTCGAAGTTCACCCTGGTGACGCTGTCGTCGATGCGGGCCCGCGAGATCAACGACTACTACAACCAGCTCGGCGAGGGCCTCGGACGCATCGTCCCGCCCCAGGTCACGTCGGTGTCGCGCAAGCCGTTGTCGATCGCGATGGAAGAGATCGCCGCGAACAAGATCACGTACGAGCGCATCGATCCCGAAGAAGAGGACGCGCCCACCGAGGTGGTCGTCGAGATCGCGGCCGACGCCTCGTCGGGCGACACTCCGGCCTGAGTCGCGGCGCGTCGGAGCCGGTCGAGTCGATTCCGGTCGAGTGAGCCGTCGCGTCGTTCTCGGGGTCGCGGGCGGTATCGCCGCGTACAAGGCGGTCGAGGTCTGCCGGCGCCTCGTCGACGAGGGTGTGCACGTGATGCCGGTGCTCACCGACGACGCGCAGCGGTTCGTCGGCGCGCTCACGTTCTCGGCGTTGGCGTCGGAGCCGGCCCGCACGTCGCTGTTCGGCGGACCCGAGCCGATCCCGCACACGCGTCTCGGTCAACAGGCTGACCTCGTGATCGTCGCGCCCGCGACGGCCAAGCTCATCGGCAAGTACGCGGCCGGAATCTCCGACGACCTCCTCACCGCGACACTGCTCGCGACGCGCGCGCCCGTGCTCGTGTGCCCCGCGATGCACACCGAGATGTGGGAGCACCCCGCGGTGCAGGACAACCTTGCCACGCTCACGCGGCGCGGTGTGTTCGTGCTGGAGCCCGAGGCCGGCCGACTGGCCGGCGGCGACGTCGGAAGCGGCCGGCTGGCCGATCCCGCCCGCATCGTCGCCCGCGCGCTCGAGATCCTGGCCCGGCCCGACTCCGGCCCGACCGGCGGCTCGCTCTCGGGGCGGCAGGTGCTCGTGACCGCGGGCGGGACCCGTGAGCCCATCGACCCGGTTCGTTACGTCGGCAACCGCTCATCGGGGAAGATGGGCCACGCGATCGCCGACGCGGCCCGCCGCCACGGCGCGCGCGTCGTGCTCGTCACGACCGTCGCGCGACCGGCCGCTCCCGGCGTCGAGATCGTCAACGTCGAGACCGCCGACCAGATGCGCGACGCGGTGCTCGAACGCGCCGGCGCCAGCGACGTCGTGATCATGGCCGCCGCAGTCGCCGACTTCCGCCCGAAGGCCATCTCGCCCGAGAAGATCAAAAAGGGCGAGGGCGTGCCCGAGATCGTGCTCGAGCCGACCGCCGACATCCTCGCCGAGCTCGGCGCGCGCAAGCGGGCGGGCCAGGTCGTCGTGGGCTTCGCAGCCGAGACCGAGCGCCTCCGGGAGCACGCGGCGGCGAAGCTCGCGGCCAAGAAGGTCGATCTGCTCGTCGCCAACGACGTGAGCGCGGAGGATTCCGGGTTCGAGGTCGACACCAACCGTGCCCTCGTGCTCGACGCCGTCGGAGGGGTCGAGACCCTGCCGTTGCTGACCAAGGACGCCCTCGCGAACTGGCTCGTCGAGCGGGTTGCGATCGCGCTTGGTACGAATCGCGAGCCGTCCGCCTAACATCTCGCCCACGCAGGGCGGAGATGCCGATCGTGCCTAGGGGAGAGCCGAGTTGAGCAAGCACACGTTCACGTCCGAGTCGGTGACCGAAGGCCACCCCGACAAGATGGCCGACGCGATCAGCGACAGCGTCCTCGACGCGGTGCTCACCGAAGATCCCTACGGGCGGGTGGCGTGCGAGACGCTCGTGACCACCGGGCTGTGCGTGGTCGCCGGTGAGATCAGCACGAAGGCGCACGTCGACATCGCGCGCATCGCACGCGACGCGATCCTGAGCATCGGCTACACCGACGCCGCGTTCGGCATCGACGGCAAGACGTGCGGCGTGATCATCTCCGTCGACGAGCAGTCGGCCGACATCGCGATGGGTGTCGACAAGGCCATGGAGCAGAAGGCCGACAGCGGCGACCCGTTCGACGAGGTCGGCGCCGGCGACCAGGGCATGATGTTCGGCTACGCGTGCGACGAGACCGACGCGCTGATGCCGATGCCGATCTGGCTCGCGCACCGGATGGCCGAGAAGCTCGCGCAGGTCCGCAAGGAGAAGATCGTCGATTTCCTGCGTCCCGACGGCAAGACCCAGGTGTCGGTCGAGTACGAGAACGGTGTGCCCGTGAGGCTCGACACCGTGCTGATCTCCACCCAGCACGGTCCGGGCGTCAGTATCGAGCGCGACATCAGGCCCGCGCTCATCGAGCACGTGATCCGTCCGTCGTTGCCGCCCCAGTTCGCCGACGACGACTTCCAGATCTTCATCAACCCGACCGGTCAGTTCGAGCTCGGTGGTCCCCACGCCGACAGCGGTCTCACCGGGCGCAAGATCATCGTCGACACGTACGGCGGCATGGCGCGCCACGGCGGCGGCGCCTTCTCGGGCAAGGACCCGACGAAGGTCGACCGTTCGGCCGCGTACGCCGTGCGCCAGATCGCCAAGGCGGTCGTGG
>CAZLEC010000702.1:0-2508 GCA_964558245.1 uncultured Burkholderiales bacterium
GTACGACCCGCAGCCGCCGTTCGACAGCGGCTCGGTCGCCAAGGCCTCGGAGTCGGTCTACAACCTCGCGCTCGCCGGCCTACAGAACGCAGACGTCAAGAGGTAACTAACATCGCAACCGGCGTGAGTAAGGGGTCTGTGGAGCCCCCTGCTCACGCCAACTTCTTCGGGCCGCTTCCGTTCGGTTCGCTCAGCTGGAGACGATCACTGCCGAGCCGTGGCCGAACAGGCCCTGGTTGATCGTCAGGCCGACTTGCGCGCCCTCGACCTGGCGGCCCTCGGCTCGGCCCTGGATCTGCCACCTGAGCTCGCACACTTGCGAGATCGCCTGCGCGGGAACGGCCTCGCCGAAGCACGCGAGCCCGCCGCTGGGGTTCACGGGGACACGCCCGCCGATCGTCGTCTCGCCGTCGCGGAGCAGCTTCTCGGCTTCGCCCGGCGGGCACAGTCCGATCTGCTCGTACCAGTCGAGCTCCATCGCGGTGGAGAGGTCGTACACCTCGGCGCAGTCGAGGTCGTCGGGCCCGATGCCGGCTTCGGCGTAGGCACGCGCCGCGATCGACTCCTTGAACCCGTGCTCGGGCAGCGCGCCGGTGCCGGCCGCGCTGTCGGTCGCGAAGTTCGGGAGCTCGATGGTCGTCTGCGGATAGCTGGGGGTCACGGTGGACACGGCCCGCACCCGCACCGGGCTCGCGACGCCGTGCTTCCGTGCGAAATCCATGCTGGTGACGACGAGCGCCGCGGCGCCGTCGCTCGTCGCGCAGATGTCGAGCAAACCGAGCGGCTCCGACACGAGCGGAGCGGAGAGCACGTCGTCGATCGACACCGCCTTGCGATAACGGGCGTTGGGGTTCTCGAGGCCGTGGCGCGCGTTCTTCACCTTCACCTGCGCGAAGTCCTCGCGGGTCGCGCCGAACAGCTCCATCCGCCGGCGCGCGTACAGCCCGAAATAGGTGGGGTTGGTCGCGCCGAGGAGGCGGAATCGCAGCCAGTCGGGGTCGTCGCCGCGTTCGCCCTTGTTGGGCGCGAGGAAGCCCTTGGGTGTCGTGTCGGCGCCGATCACCAGCGCGACGTCGCAGAAGCCGGCGAGGATCTGCGCGCGTGCGGTCGCGAGCGCAGTCGCGCCCGATGCGCACGCCGCGTACGACGACGCCACCTGGGCGCCGTTCCATCCCAGGGCCTGCACGAACGTCGCGCCCGCGACGTAGCCGGGGTAGCCGTTGCGGACGGTCTCGCCGCCCGACACGAACTGCACGTCACGCCAGTCGATCCCGGCGTCGGCGAGCGCGGCCTGGGCGGCGACCACGCCGTACTCGACGAAGTTGCGGCCCCACTTGCCCCACGGGTGCATGCCGGCGCCGAGGATTGCGATGTCCCGTTCGGTGCTCATCACGCTTCCGCCTTCGTGTTCGGTGCCGCAGGCGCCCATTGCCACACGACGTACTCGTGGTCGTCGTCCTCGTAGAGCGGCCCGAGCACGAGCTCCATGTTCATGCCGACCTCCAACTGCGCGGCGTCAGCCGCGGTCGCGAGCTGTCCGAGCACGACCATCTTCTCGACCTCGAGCTCGACCGCGCACACCGTGTAGGGAACGAACGGATCGGGCGCGACGTACGGCTCGGGCGGCGCGTAGTGGTTCGTCGTCCACGACCAGAGCCGACCCCGGCGCGAGAGCAACGCGGGCTCGCGCGCCTCGCCCGGTTGGCTCGGGTTCGCCGACACCGCGAGCGCCGTCGGCCAGAAGTACGAGCCGGAGTCGACGCCGCGGGCTCCGATCAGCTGCGGCGCCGCTTCGTCCATCGTGAACCAGTCGTCGGCGGCGGGAACTCGTTGCTTGCTCACGTGAGGTCTCCCAGTCGTTTCAGCGCGTGTTCCGCCTCGTTCATGATCCGTGCGATCAGATCGGCCACGCTCGGCAGGTCGTCGATGACGCCCGCGACCTGACCGCTCGACAACACACCGGCGTCGAGGCGGCCCTCCACCAGTCCGGCGCGCAGCAACATCGGCGTGTTCGCCGCGAGCGCCAGCTGTGACCACTTGAGGTTGGCCTCGCGGCGCATCGCCAGACCCTCTCGCACCATGCCCCGCCACGATGTACCCGACATCTTCTTGAACGCGACGGCGTTGCGCAACGCGCGCGGCAACGACGTGACGGCGTTGGTGTGCTCGAGCTCCTCGACGAAATCGGTGCGCAGCACGCGGTGGGGGACACCATCGATGCGGGTCGTCACCACCGTGTCGGCCACGGTGCGACCGAGGTAGTACTGCTTCACCGAATCGGGCACCGTGCTCTCGCGCGTCAGCAGGAAGCGCGTGCCCATCGCCACGCCGGCGGCGCCGTAGGCGAGCGCAGCGACGAGCCCGCGGCCGTCGAAGAACCCGCCGGCCGCGATCACCGGGATGTCGACCGCGTCGACCACTTGGGGGAGCAGCAGCGTGGTGGCGACCGCCCCGGTGTGGCCGCCGCCCTCGCCGCCCTGCACGATCACGGCGTCGGCGACCCAGGCC
>CAZLEC010000703.1:0-2506 GCA_964558245.1 uncultured Burkholderiales bacterium
GCCCGCGCGATCACGTCGGCGCGGTCGCCGGCCGTGCCCGCGTATTGCATCGTGGGCAGCTCGGCGAGCCGGCGACCGGAGAAATGGGCTGCGAGCCGGGCACTCGCCCGGCCGGCTTCGTCGGCGTCGGTGTCGGTCTCGAGCACGACGGTTTCCTTCTCCACCGCGCCGTTGGACATCACCACGACCGCGAGCAGCAACCGGGGCTGGAGCAGCGCGAGGTGGACGCTGCGCACCCGGACCGACTCGGCCTGCGGTCCGACCACGACCGCCGCGTGCGCGGTCACCCGGGCGAGGAGCTGACTGGTCTGGTGGAGCAGGTCGTCCATCGCCATGGTCGCGCTGGTGAAGAAATCGGCGATCCGGCGGCGTTCGGCCGGCGCCAGCGCGCCCGCCCCCGCGAGATGGTCGACGTAATAGCGGTAGCCGGAGTCGGTCGGGACCCGGCCCGCCGACGTGTGCGGCTGGGCGATGAAGCCGTCGCGCTCGAGCACCGACATCTCGTTGCGGACCGTCGCCGCCGACACCCCGAGACCGGCGGTCTGGGTGACGGTCTGGGAGCCGACGGGCTGCGCGCTGTCGACGTAGTGCTCGACGATCGCGCGCAGGATTGCGGCTTTGCGTTCGTCGAGCTCGGTCATTGGGAGGTCCCGTCGTTGGCCACACGCGGAGCCATGCATGCACTTCCCCGCTGGCACTCGATGTTACCGAGTGCCAACCGCCCCCGCGAGCAGGAGCCGTGCCGTCACATCGGACGCGAGGAGGCGACCCTGAGCCGTGAGCACGACGCGATCGCCGGACCGGCGCACGAATCCGGCGGCGGCGAGCTCCTCCACCACCGTTGCCGCCTCCTCCGCGACCGGGGCGCCGGAGCGGGTGCGGAGGGCCAGCGCGCAGGCCTCCTCGGCCCACGCGTCCGGCTCGAGTCGCTCCGCGCCGGCCTCGGCCGAGGTCCCGCCTGCGATCGCGGCGATGTATCGCTCCGGCGTACGCACGTTCCACCACCGTCGACCGTCGGTGTGCCCGTGCGCGGCGCAACCGATCGCGAGGTATTCGCCCTCGCCCCAGTAGAGGAGGTTGTGGCGGCACTCCTCGCCCGGACGCGCCCAGTTGGACACCTCGTACCACTCGAATCCGGCCGCGGTGAGCATCTCCTCGGCGACGAGATACCTGTCGGCCTGCACGTCGTCGTCGGGCGCGGCCGCGCCCGACGCGACCCGGCGGCCGAGCGGGGTCGCGGGCTCGATCGTCAGCGCGTACGCGCTCACGTGCTGCACACCGAGGGCGATCGCCCCTGCGAGCGTCGCGCGCCAGTCGTCGGCTGTCTCTCCCGGCGTTCCGTAGATCAGATCGACGTTGACGCGCTCGAAACCGGCGTCGCGCGCGAGCTCGACGGCACGGGCGACGTTGGCGGGGTCATGGGTCCGGCCGAGCGCGAGCAGCACGTGCGGCGACATCGACTGCACGCCGAAGCTGAGGCGGTTCACTCCAGCGTGCCGGTACGCGCCGAGCTTGGCGGCGTCGACGCTGTCGGGATTGCACTCGACGGTCACTTCCGCGCCGTCGGCTCTGGTGATCGCGTCGAGGATGCGCACGAGCTGATCGGCCCGCAGCAGCGACGGCGTGCCGCCACCGAAGAAGACGCTCGTCGCGTTCGGAGAGCCGTCGTCACGCCGCCGGGTGAGATCGGCGACGCACGCGTCGACGTACTCGTCGATCAGGTGGGCGCGGTCGGTCCAGGTCGCGAAGTCGCAGTAGTCACAGCGCGCCGCGCAGAACGGGATGTGGACGTAGACACCGAACGGCACGGGTGCCATGGTCGCGCGCTCAGGCGAGTTGTGCGCTCGCGACCGGCGTGTGGTGCGACGTGACGACCCCGCCCGCCGCCTCGACTGTGACCGCGAAGCCGTGCACCGGGCCGCTCGCACTGAACGTGACTGCCGCGGGATCCGGGCCCAGCACGCCGGCCGACACAACGGTCGGGGTCTTCGCGCTGCCCGTCACCGCCCAGAGTTGATACGTCTGGTCGGCCGGCAGCGGCGCGAGGTGATCGCCCCGCAGATAGCCGGTGCCGTCGGGCAGGAGCACGAGCCGGGCGAGTGTCGTCCCCGAGCCGGAGCGCAGCCCGACCTCGCGGGCGCCCGGAGTCTTCGCCGCCCGGTCGAACGCGGCCGCGGTCGCCCTCGAGCCGAGCTGGTGCGCGGTGTCGAGCTGACCGTGCAGCGACACGACCTGCACCGCCAGCACCACGATCGCGATCGCGGCCGCGGCCGCGGCGGGCGCGATCCAGCGCGGCCGCGCGCGCCGCGCCCGGCTCGCGGCGAGCTCGTCGTTCGCGGTCGTCGGATCGGCCGCGCCCGCGTGGGGCTCCTCGACAATCGCCTGCTGGATGCGATCCCACAGGTCGGGCGGCGCCTCCATCGGCGTGTCGGGCAACAGTGCGAGCGACGCCGCCGTCTCGCGCAGGTCGTCCACCTCCGCGCGCGCGGCCGCGTCCTCCCGGAGG
>CAZLEC010000704.1:0-2503 GCA_964558245.1 uncultured Burkholderiales bacterium
CGGGCACGAACACGTCGTCGAGGAACACCTCGGCGAAGCCCTCGTCGCCGTCGAGTCGCTCGACACCGCGCACGGTCACGCCGGGCGACTGCAGGTCGACGAGGAAGTAGGTGAGGCCGCGGTGCCGCTCGGCTTCGGGGTCGGTGCGGAACAGCCCGAACAGGTGTGTGCAGAACGCGCCGCGCGTCGTCCAGGTCTTCTGGCCCGAGAGGCGCCAGCCGCCCCGAGTGTCGTCGCGCACGCCCTTGCTCTGGATGCCGGCGAGATCGCTGCCCGCATTCGGCTCCGACCACCCTTGGCACCAGGTGTGCTCGCCGGCCGCCATCTTCGGCAGGACGCGGTCTTTCTGCTCCTGGGTGCCGAACTCGAAGATCGTCGGCGCGAGCAGGAAGATGCCGTTCTGGGTGACGCGCTGGGGTGCGCCGGCCGCGTAGTACTCCTCTTCGAAGATCAACCACTCCCAGAGGCTGGCCTCGCGACCGCCGTATTCGCGCGGCCAGGACACGACGGCGTAGCGGGCGTCGAAGAGGAGGCGCTCCCACTCGAGGTGGGCGGCGAAGCCGGCGCGAGTGTCGCCGGAGGGGAGCGCGGGCCGGGGCACGTTGGCGGCGAGCCAGTCGCGGCACTCGGCGCGGAACTGCTCCTCCGACGGGCTGAACGAGAGGTCCATGGCGGCCGGGATCGTATCGGCGGCCCGGCGATGGCAGGAATCGTCCGGAACTGGTCATTGCTGCCACGGCGCCGGACCCGCACAATGAGCCGGTGAGCCGCCGCATCGTCTTCGTCGTCTACCCGGGAATCGTCGCCCTCGACCTGGTCGGGCCGCACGAGGTGTTCACGGCCGCCGCCGAGGTCGCGAGCCGCACGGGCCGCGACGCCGCCGCGTACCGGGTGGAGGTCGCGGGCCCCGAGGCGGGCGCGGTCTCGACCACGCGCGGGCCGGCGATCGTGGCCGACAGTTCGATCGCGGCGGTGCGCGGACCGATCGACACGCTGGTGGTGGTCGGAGGGGAGGGCGCGCGCGTCGGCGCCGACGACGCCGATCTCGTGGCCGGGGTGCGCCGGCTGGCTCGCCTCAGCCGCCGCGTCACGTCGGTGTGCACCGGCGCGTACGTGCTCGCGGCCGCGGGCCTCCTCGACGGCCGGCGCGCGACCACTCACTGGGCCTGGTGCGGCGACTTCGCGGGCCGGTACCCGCGCGTGACGGTCGACGCCGAGCCCATCTTCGTACGCGACGGCAACGTCTGGACGTCGGCCGGGGTGACCGCGGGGATGGACCTCGCGCTCGCGCTGGTCGACGACGACCTCGGACGCGACGTCGCGCTGATGACCGCGCGCCAACTCGTGCTGTTCGTGCAACGCCCCGGGGGCCAGTCTCAGTTCAGCGCGCAGCTCGGGGCGCAGCTGGCCGAGCGCGAGCCGATACGCGATCTCCAGCACTGGATCGTCGAGCATCCGAACGAGGAGCACACGGTCGACCGGCTCGCGGCGCGCGTTGCCATGAGCCCGCGTCACTTCGCACGGGTGTTCCGCGAAGAGGTCGGCTGCACACCTGCCGCCTACGTGGAGCGGGTTCGTGTCGATGTCGCGCGTCGCGTGTTGGAGACCACCGATTGCGGGATCAACGAGGTGTCGCGCGCGGCCGGATTCGGCACCGCCGAGACGACCCGCCGCGCGTTTGCGCGGCGCGTCGGCACCAGTCCCTCCGAGTACCGAGACCGTTTCCGCCCTTCCCGGGCCGGCTGAACCCCAGGAGATCACCATGGACATTGCCGTGTTGTTGTTCGACCGACTGACCGCGCTCGACGCCATCGGCCCCTACGAAGTGCTGCAGCGGCTTCCCGGCGCCGAGGTGCGCTTCGTCGCCGCCGAGCGCGGCCCGGTGCGTACCGAGCAGGGCATGCTCGCACTCGTGGCCGACTACGCGCGCGACGAGGTGACGAGCGCCGACATCCTCGTCGTGCCGGGCGGGATCGGCACCCGACCCCTCGTCGACGACGAGCCGACGCTCGACTGGATCCGCGGGATCGACGCCGGGAGCGAGTGGACGACCTCTGTGTGCACCGGGTCGCTGCTCCTCGGTGCCGCCGGGCTCCTCGAGGGCAAGGAGGCGACGACGCACTGGCGTGTGCTCGACCGGCTCGCCGACTTCGGCGCCACGCCGGTCACCCGGCGCGTGGTCGAGCAGGGCAAGGTCATCACCGCGGCCGGTGTGTCGTCGGGTATCGACATGGCGTTGACCCTCGCCGCGCGCGTCGCCGGGGACGAGATCGCGCAGGCGATCCAGCTCGGCATCGAGTACGACCCCCAGCCCCCGTTCGACAGCGGCTCGGTCGCGAAGGCGTCGGAGTCGGTCTACAACCTCGCGCTCGCCGGCCTCGCGAACGCAGACGTCAAGCGATAACACCCTGCGGTTCGTTCGCTTTTGGGGTGGTCAGTTGGAGACGATCACCGCGGAGCCGTGGCCGAACAGACCCTGGTTGATCGTCAGGCCGACTTGCGC
>CAZLEC010000705.1:0-2498 GCA_964558245.1 uncultured Burkholderiales bacterium
TCAAGAGGACCTCAACATCGGGGGAAGGCGGGTGAAGGCATTGCACTACCGATGGTCACGGACCTTGACCGGCGGCCAGACCGGCACCGAAGCAGGCGACTTCTGGTTCGATGCCGAGACCGGCTTGCCGCTGCGAAACCAGCGGGTCGTCACGGTGCACAGCGATTCGCCGATCGGCCGGGTGACCTACGACGAGAAAGGGAGCTTCCTTCTCGTGTCGATGACGCCGACCAGGTAACGCCGTCGCGCACAACGCGAAGAATTGGGGTCCTGTTCAGCGGACGGGAGCTCGACCGCCCACAGAAGTGATCGTCGAGTTCATCGACGACAACCGTGACGAGTTCGGAGTCGAGCCCTTCTGCACCGTGTTGCAGGTGGCTCCGAGCACCTATTACGCGGCGAAGAGCCTCACGCCGAACGCTCGCTCGCTGCCCCTCGTCTAGGTCTCTAGGTCTAGTTGTTGGGCCGCGCACCTCATACAGCTCGAGGTACCGGCAGCGAGACATCAGCAGTCAGCCCGCCGTGATCGGCGTCGTCTCTGGGGACGATGCGCCGATGCCTGCGGCGTTTTCGGCAGCAATTGCGAAGCGGTAGGTCTTGCCGGTTTGAAGGCCGGTGACGATCTCGGTGGTCTTCCTGGAGTTGAAGACATGCACCGTCTGGGCCGCTGTCCCGAGGAACGGTGTTACGACATAGCCCACGATAGGCGTACCGCCGTCGGTGGACTGCGTGTACCACGACAGCTTGGCTCGGTTCTTTCCGGACATGATGGCGGCCACCGTCTGAGGTGCGCTCGGCCCGGTTGTGATGCGACCGATCGAGTTGCCCTGGGCGTTGGTGAACCATAGGGCACCATCTGCACCGACGGTGAGGTCGGTCGGAAGCGAAATGCTCGCGTCGGTGTAGTTGGTGATCTTGCCGGTCGTGGTGATCCGTCCGATCGAGTCGTTCTCGGCGTCGGTGAACCACAGTGCACCGTCGGCGCCGGTCGTGATGTTCTCCGGGTAGGAAATGCTGGGGCTGTGGTAGTTCGTGACCTTGCCGGAGGTCGTCATCCGACCGATCGAGCCGCCTCCGGACGTTGGGTCTGCGGCGGTGAACCACAAGGCGCCATCCGGTCCGGCGGTGATCCCGAACGGACCAGGGATGCCCGGGGTGGGGTAGTTGGTGATCTTGCCGGTCGTGGTGATCCGTCCGATCGAACCGGCGCCGGGTTGCGGGAAGTTCTTGATGTAGCTGTTATTGGTGAACCACAAGGCGCCGTCGGGCCCGGTGGTGATGTTTTCCGGGCCCGAGATGCTCGGGCTGGTGTAGTCGGTGACGCTGCCCGTCCTTGTGATGCGCCCGATCGTGTTGTCGAGGTTGGTGAACCACAGGGCGCGATCGGGTCCGGCCGTGATGTCGTTCGGTTGTGAGATGCCATGGCCGCGGTAGAGGCGGATTTTCCCGGCCGTGGTGATTCGTCCGATCGAATTGCCGGAGAGGTTAGTGAACCACAAGGTCCCGTCAGATGCTGATGTGATGTCCGTGGCGTTCGAGATACCCGTGGCGGGGAAAGTGGTGACGCTCCCGCCGGTACTGATCCTCCCGATCGAGCCACCGAAGTCGTTCGTGAACCACAAGGCACCGTCGGTTCCGGCCGTGATGCCGAAGGGTTCCCTGATGCCGGCACCGGGGTAGTTGGTGATGCGCGGGACCCCGCCGGCACTAGCAACTGCGGTGGTTAGCGTCGTTGTGACCACGGCGAACGTCACGGCGAGCGACAGGATGCGTAGCGCACCCCCAGAACGACGACTCCGCCTTGACACCTTGGGCTCCCTACTTAGGAACTGGCCCTTGTTCGACACGCAGAGTTGATGCGCCTCGAGACGTGCAACTACTGACCAACGCCGTGAGATTGTCACGCCGGGCTCGGGACTGTCACTTGCTCCTCTGTCGAGCGGTGCCGGTGCGCGGTGGAGACGCACTGCGCGTTCGTTGCCGACCGGCGTTGCTTGCCGGACTCATCCGCAAGATCAGCTCCAGGCTCGGCGCAAACCTCGACCTTGAGTCCGGCCACCGCGACTCCTGCGCGCGAGTCGTGGCGTCATCCACCGCGCCTGGGACCGCGTTCTCGTCGGCATGCGCAGCGAACGCTTCGTCGGCTAGACGTGTATTCGTGCCAGGGCCGCGCTGAGCAGAGCGTCGCGATTACCTCCACCTGGGATTCGTCACTCGCACCGCTTCAGACGGGTACGGGACGCTCGCCGGTCGGCGCCTTTCCTATGTTTCCGTGTTCCAACCCAGGCGGTCAGATGCCGGGAAACAGTGCCGCAAGCAACGTTGACCAGCAGGTATGAGCGCTGAGGACGCTCCCAGGCCGCAAACAGGCCGCAGGAGGTTGCGAAAAGCCGCGATTTCACGCGAAGCCAATGACTGCGCCTCGGCGTTTCCGCAGGTCAGACCACTTTCCTCATGTCGACCGTGTGGTGGTGGCGAGTCGACCTATACGCCGGAGA
>CAZLEC010000706.1:0-2496 GCA_964558245.1 uncultured Burkholderiales bacterium
GGTGCCGGTGCAGGATGACGATCTTCTTGCCCACCACCCGCGCCCGTGCCTTCAGGCCGAGCTCGCGTGCTCTCGCCGCGGTCATGACGAGGACCGCTGCCGCCCCGTCGGTGATCTGCGACGACGATCCGGCCGTGTGCACGCCGTTCTCCCGCGCGACCGGCTTCAACTTCGCGAGCGCCTCGAGCGACGTCTCGCGCAGGCCCTCGTCGCGGGCGACGTGGTGTGTGATGCCCGTGGGCTTGCCCGCTTCGTCGAGGTCGGGTGCGTCGATGGGCACGATTTCGCGCTCGAATCGGCCTTCGGCCCACGCCCGCTGCGCGCGCGTCTGCGACTCGAGTCCCCACTGGTCGGTGTCGGCCCGGGTGATGCCCCACTTGTCGGCGATGCGTTCCGCGCCTTCGAACTGCGAGGTGAGCTCGTAGTGCTCGCGATACGACGCGGTGGTGGGGCGCCCGAATTCGCCGCGGACCGCGGCGCCGAGCGGAACGCGTGACATCGACTCGACGCCGCACCCGAGCGCGACGTCGACGACTCCCGACTTCACGAGCGAGGCGGCGAGATTCGTGGCCTGCTGTGAGGAGCCGCACTGGCTGTCGACGGTGCTTCCCGCGACCTCCATCGGGAGGCCGGCGCTCAGCCAGGCGTTGCGCGCGATGTTGAATGTCTGCTCGCCGACCTGGCTCACGCAGCCGCCGAGCACCTGGCCGACCGCTCCGGGATCGATGCCCGAGCGCTCGATCACTGCGCGCTGCACCGTGCCGAGCAGATCGACGGGGTGCACGGTCGCGAGGCCGCCGTTGCGGCGTCCGAGCGGCGTGCGGGCCGCCTCGACGATGACGATGTCGTTGTCCGCGATCGATCCCACGGTTGTCTCCTTGATCGGTACCCGTCCGCGAACGCGCGGTGCGCGGGAGCTCGGCCAGGATCGTACCGGTGTCCCGGCGGGCCGGGCCCCGAGTGCCATGATGCACGCGTGCGCCGTTTCTCGCTGTGGGTCGGGTTGGCCGTGGTGGCGCTGAGCGCGTGCAGCAGCAGTGGCGGCAAGCCGCCGGCCTCGACCACGACGTCGACCTCGGCTCCGAGCCCGGCGTCGACGACCGCGACGACCTCGACGCCGACGAGCCGGCCGAACCCGTCGACGACACGGGCAACAGTCGTCCCGTCGACCACGCACGCGGGGTGCCCGCCGCCGGGAGGGTCCACCGCTCCGGTCACCACCCCGAAGTCTCCGGGGTCGTCGTTGCTCACGACGGTCACCATCGCGAGCTCGCCGTGCACCGACCGCGTGATCTTCGGCTTCATCACCAAGAGCGGTGGCACGCCGAATTGCAACGTCGCGTACAACGGCGGACCCTTTACCGAGGATGCGTCCGGGAAGCCAGTGGCGGTCGCGGGTGCGGCCTTCGTCGTCGTGCGTTGCACGGCGGCGTACACCTACGACCCCGAGACGAACCGAACGACGTACACGGGCCCGCAGCGGTTCACTCCGTCGGGCGCGCCCTACGTTCGCGACCTGGTGAAGACCGGCGACTTCGAAGGCGTGGTGTCGTGGGTGGTGGGTCTCGGCGGGCGTCGCTCGTTCGCCGTCGCGGTCAAGACCGTCCCCCCGGGCATCTCGACCCTCACGATCACGTTCGCGTGAACGAAGCGCATCAGGTGCAGTCGACGATGACCTTGCCGAACGTCGAGTCGGACGCGACGAGGTCGTAGGCCTCCGCCACGCGCTCGAGCGGGATCACCGCGTCGACGACGGGCGCGACGCGACCATCGGCGAGCAACGGCACGACGTCGCGGACGAAGCCGACGGTCGCGGCTGCTTTCTCCTGCGCGCTGCGCGCGCGCAGCACTGTCCCGACGATGCGCAACCGTTTGCCCATGATCGAGAGGATCGACACGTTGGCGTGCGCTCCGGCCATCGCCCCGACCAGGACGATCCGGCCCTGCCGCGCGGCCGCCGCGATGTCGGCCTCGACATAACGGCCGCCCGCGAGATCGACGGTGACGTGCGCGCCGCCGTCGGTCACTTCGACGATCTGCCACGCGAGCGCATCGACGTCGAGCTCGCCGTGGGTCGTCGGCGGAACGATCGCATGCGCGAGCCCGAGCGCGCGGCACCGGTCGAGCTTGCTCTGCGTGCGCGCGGTGCCGACGACTTTGGCGCCGAACGCGGTCGCGAGCTGCAGCGTCGTGGTGCCGACCCCCGAGCCGACCGCGTGCACCAGCACCCACTCGCCGGGTTGTAGCTGCGCGTGGCTCACGAGCGCGTCGTGGGCGGTGACGAACGCTTCGGGCACCCCGCCCATGGTCAGGAGATCGAGACCGTCGGGCACGAGCGCGCATTGCGCCGCGGGCACCGAGACGTACTCCGCCTGCGCGCCCCCTCCGACGATGCCGAAGACCCGGGCGCCGACCGGCACTCCCTCCGCCTGCGGGCCCACGGCCTCCACGACACCCGCGAACTCCATGCCGGGGATGTCGGGGGGTGATCCGGGC
>CAZLEC010000707.1:0-2492 GCA_964558245.1 uncultured Burkholderiales bacterium
ACCGCCGGGCACGTGCAACGACACGATGTCGGACGTGGCGAGCAGCTGGTCGAGGTCGGCGACGTAGCCGGGCTCGCCGGTGTCGGTGCGCGCGTGGTGCAGCACTTGCATGCCGAAGCCGGCCGCGCGCCGCGCGACCGCGCGTCCGATGCGGCCGTAGCCGACGATGCCGAGTGTGGCGCCGTGCACGTCTTGGCCGAGGTACTGCGTGATCCCCCAGCCGTGCCATTCGCCGGCGCGGAGGTCGGCCTCGGCATCGTGCACCACCCGCGACGCCGCGAGGATCAACGTGAACGCGAGGTCGGCGGTGGTCTCGTCGAGCACGCCGGGCGTGTTGCACACCACGATGCCGTGCGCGGCGGCCGCGGCCACGTCGATGTTGTCGTAGCCGACCGCAACGTTCGCGACCACGCGCAAGCGCCCGCCCGCACCGGCCGTCAACACGTCGGCATCGATCTTGTCGGTGAGCACCGAGACGATCGCGTCGACCTCACCCGCGTGATCGCGCAGCTCCGCCGACGTGAAGGGAACGTCGCCCGGTTTCGGCCCGATCAGCTCGTGCGCGGCGAGCGGATCCAGCCCACCGTCGGGGAGGCGGCGGGCAACCAAGACTCGGGCCACTCAGTGCTCGGTGTAGTTGACCGCGCCCGCGCCCTCGACGCCGACCGCGAAGCAGAAGCAGTGGATCGGCGCGTGGTCGCTCACCGGCCGGAGGCTGTGCACGACGTTGGGCGGGATGTGCACGAGGTCGCCCTGGCGGATCTCGCGTGACTCGTCGCCGATCGTCATGGTCCCGCGGCCCGAGGTGACGTAATAGAACTCGTGCGTGGGGTGCTCGTGCGGGTCGACGAAGCCGCCGCCGGCCACTTCGAACTCGCTCACGAGCTCGAGGTGTCCGCCCTTGGTGATGTCGAACATCTCACGCGGGTTCACGAGCCACCACACCGGCACCGTGCCGTTGTGCTCGATCACGGGCTCGACCTCTTCGATCGAACGCACGTCCATGGGCGAACCTCCACCTGCTGTCTTAAGCTGACGTCACCGTCAGGTTATCCGGGGAAGGGCTGCGGCGGGCCAGGCGCAGACCGGAGGTCCGGACGGTGTCACGGCGTTGGTGTGTGATGGAGGACCGGAGGTCGTAGCCGAATGGAAATGGGCACGCCGCGCACGATCGAGCTGCGACCGGAGCCGGCCACGCGCGAGGCGTTCGCTCCCTACGGCGTGATCCCGCCCTTCGAAGGTGACGGGTTTCCCACCGCCGACCTCGTGTTCACGCGCAACGACGGCTGGGTCAACTTCATCGGTCACACCCTCGCCGAGATCGAGGTGCGCGACGGCCGCCTGCGTTGCGAGCTGCTCAACCGGCACGACACCCACACGCAGACACTGATGCCGATGAGCGGCGACGCGCTGGTGGTGGTGGCCCCGCCCGATGTCGACTTCTCCGAGCCCGCGCACTTCGAGACCGTGAAGTCCTTCGCGCTGCCGCAGCACGCGTGCGTGCATTTGCATCGCGGCACCTGGCACTGGGGCCCGTATCCCGTCGGCGCGAGTGAAGTGCGCGTGTTCAACATCCAGGCGCGCGGCTGGCCGACCGACAACGGCGTGGCCGAGCTCACCCGCGACCACGGCGTGGTCTACGAGGTCATCACCTGAGCAAGGGTGCCGGCGACACCCCAGGGGGTGGTCGTGTCCGTTCAGCTACTCGCGATTCTGATGACGGATCTCGTCGGTTCGACCGCGACGCGGGTCGAGGTGGGCGAAGATCGCGCCGAAGCGCTGCGACGCGAGCACGACGCGATGGTCCGATCGGTCGTGGAGGCCGGCGACGGCACGGTGGTGAAGAGCACCGGCGACGGTGTGCTGGCAACGTTTCCGAGCGCGGCCGACGCGATCGCCGCTGCGATCGCGGTGCAGCGCCGCCTCGACGGCCTGCGGGTGAGCGCCCCCGACGGCGCGTGGGCAATGCGGGTCGGCGTGTCGGCGGGAGACGTGACGGTCGAAGCCGGCGACGTGTTCGGCACTCCGGTGGTGGAGGCGGCCCGGCTATGCGCGGCGGCGGCCACCGGCGAGATCCTGGCCACCGACATGGTGCAGGTGATGGCGCGGGGCCGCGCCGGCGACGTGTTCGCGTCGCGCAGCGAGCTGAACCTCAAGGGGTTGGCCGAACCGGTCAGTGTGTGCGCAGTCCGCTGGGACGCGTCGGCTTCGACGTTCCCACTGCCGTCGCTGCTCGCAACTGCAACCGATGTGGAGTTGGTCGGGCGCGCCGATGAGCTCGGGCGCCTCGAAGCTGCGTGGCGCGACGCGCTCGCGGGCCGGGTCACGATCGCGCTCGTGAGTGGTGAGCCGGGTATCGGCAAGACGCGGTTGGTGTCGGAGTTCGCGCGGGCCCGCCATGCCGGCGGCGCGGCGGTGCTGGCCGGGCGTTGCGACGAGGAGCTCGGCGTTCCCTTCGAGCCGTTCGCCGGGGCGTTGGCGCACCTCGCAAC
>CAZLEC010000708.1:0-2486 GCA_964558245.1 uncultured Burkholderiales bacterium
CGTCCATCACCTCGCCGACCTTCAGCACGATCTCGCGCGGGTCGAGCGGCTTGCCCGTCGCGTGCGCGGGACACACCGACGTGCAGCGTCCGCAGATCGTGCACGCGTCGGTGTCGAAGAGCTGCTTCCAGGTGAAGTCCTCCACCGTGGCGGCGCCGAACGTCTCGAGGTCGGTCTCCATCAGGTTCGGCATCGGCCGCATCGCACCCTTGGGCCGGTCCTTGTCCTTCAGGTACATGTTCATCGGCGACGTGATCATGTGCCGCAGCTTCGTGGTGGGCAGCACGATCAGGAAGCACACGAACGCGGCGAAGTGGATGCCCCACAGCCAGCGGTGAGCGTCCTGGAGGCCGCCGACCGACCACGAGTCGACCAGGCTCGACAGCGGGTACCCGATGAACGACCACTTCTCGTAGGCGGGCCGGCCGATGAGCGCGATGCGCATCGCCTCGGTGAGGAAGCCGGTGATGCCGATCACCAGGAAGGTGCCGAGGATGACCGCGTCCTCGGGCTTCGTCTTGATGCGGATCCGGTACGGGCGCTCCACGTAGCGACGCACGATCGCCCACGCGATGCCGATGACGAACACGAGACCCGCGAGGTCGGCCGCGAACGAGTACCCCTCGTACACGCCGCCGAGCAGGAACTTGAGGTTGTCGGGGAGCTGGTGGTCGAGCTCGAGGATGATCGTCGCGGCGAAGAGGCCGAGGAAGCCGAAGTAGATGCAGGAGTGCATGACGCCCGCGGCCGGGTCTCGCAGCAGCGTCTGCATCCACACGCCGGCGCGGAAGTCTTCGAAGCGGCGCTTCGCGTTCTTGCGGGTCGTGCGGCGGTCGTCGGGTCCGCCGCGCTCGTAGTTCTTGACCCGCAACGAGGCGAGGTAGCCGACCACCACGAACATCGTGGAGACCGCGGCGTAGAACGCGACCTTGAGCGCCGTGGGCACGTCGATGAAGACCGGCCGCTCGATCGTGGAATTGTGGTGCCAGTGCGTGAGCGCGGGCACGATGCCGGACGCGACGGTGAACACCGCGACGGCGACACCGATGCCGAAGACGATCTGATGTGGTCGCGGCCTACGCACGCGGAGGAATCTAGTGGTGTGACTCGGCGTAGCCCGGCTTGACCGGACTACTGAACGGAGCGTGCGTCGGCGTCGCGGAGGCGCTTCGCCATGCCGGCGAGCATCTTGCGCGCGAAGCCCGGGACCTCGTCGACGATGCCGGCGAACTCGCGTTGCCCGAGCACGACCAGCTCCATGTCGGTCTCCGCAACGACGGTTGCGTTGCGGGGCGCCTTCTCGAGCAGGGCGAGCTCGCCGAATGCGTCGCCCGGGCCGAGGGTCGCGATCTTGCGCCCGTGACGGGTCACACGCGCCGTGCCGCTCAGGATCACGAAGAACTCGTGCCCGGTCTCCCCCTCGGTCACGAGGGCCTTGCCGGCGAGCACGCGCACCTCCTCGGCCCGCTTCGCGACGAGCTGGAGGTCCTTGCGGGAGCACGCCGCGAACAGCGAGACCTGCTGGAGATGATCGATGAAGACGTCATGGCGGGCCATGGGCCGGGAATCTAACGACCGCGGCGGCCGCCTGCACGCGGATCCGGCGTATTGGGCTCCAGTCCTGGTGAGCGGCAGGGTGATTTCTCGGACTGTCGGGAATATTGAGTGGGGGGCACTCAAGTTATACTGTCGTGATCCGCTCAAGTCCCGCAGGGGTCCGGTGGCGGAACCGTTCTTGCCCCACAACCCCCACTCGTAGACAAACCCTCCAGAAGACAACAAGGAGTTCCTCATGTCCAAGGCCGTCGGCATCGATCTCGGCACCACCAACTCAGTCGTCGCGGTGCTCGAGGCGGGCGAGCCGTCAGTGATCCCCAACGCCGAAGGCGCCCGAACGACTCCTTCCGTCGTCGCGTTCTCGAAGTCGGGCGAAGTCCTGGTGGGTGAGGTCGCCAAGCGGCAGGCCATCACCAACCCCGACCGCACCATCCGCTCGGTGAAGCGCCACATGGGCACCGACTGGAAGATCGACATCGACGGCAAGGCGTACAAGTCGCAGGAGATCAGCGCCCGGATCCTGATGAAGCTGAAGCGCGACGCCGAGAGCTACCTCGGCGAGACCGTGAACCAGGCCGTCATCACCGTGCCCGCCTACTTCGACGACGCGCAGCGCCAGGCCACCAAGGAGGCCGGCGAGATCGCGGGTCTCGAAGTGCTCCGCATCATCAACGAGCCGACCGCGGCCGCGCTCGCGTACGGGCTCGACAAGGAAGGCAACGACCAGACGATCCTCGTCTTCGACCTCGGCGGCGGCACCTTCGACGTGTCGGTGCTCGAGATCGGCGACGGCGTGTTCGAGGTCAAGTCCACGTCGGGGAACACCCACCTCGGCGGCGACGACTGGGACCAGCGCGTCATCGACTGGCTGGTCACCGAGTTCAAGAACGCGCACGGCATCGACCTCGCCAACGACAAGATGGCGACGC
>CAZLEC010000709.1:0-1128 GCA_964558245.1 uncultured Burkholderiales bacterium
GTCCGTGAAGGAGACGTCCAGCGCGGCCGCGGCGACGGCGTACTTCGACTCGCTGGCGGAGCGCCTCGGCAAGACGAGGAGCCTGTTCGGGACTGGCGAAGGCGCGTATACAACTATCGGCGGCGACATAGTTGTCCGCAAGGACTCCAAGGTCCTGCTCGTCGATGTATCGAAACTGCCGCGGCGCTTCGGCAAACCGGCTGACACGCGCGAAGGCGTTGCGACCAATGTCGCGGTGGGCATCATGGGATGTTGGGGATCGAGCGGTGCGATCGGGTAATCGGCTGAGGTCTTGGCGAGGAGCATTCTCCGGACGCGACTCGGCCCACGTCCCGCAGGGCAGTGGGCCGAGTTCCGCCTTGAAGGTGGGCTTAGGGAACGACCAGGTCGAAGCCGATCCAGGCGGTCGGGGCGCCACCTTTGCTGGTCGCCTCGCCGTCGGCGATCACGCTGACGTAGTAGGTGTTGCCGCTGCTGAACGAGTATCCGGACCCGAGCGCCGTGGTGCAGTCGGCCAGGTTCACCGAGAAGCCGACCGGTGCCGGATTGCCGGCGCCGGCCGGGTCGAAGTCGGTGGTGGCCAAGTCCGTCACCTCGCCGCCGAGCGAACTCGACGTCGCCGTGGCGCTCGTTACGTTCGACAACGAACTCGACGGGCAGGTCCCGCTCGAGCCGCCGGGTGAGTTGTCGCTGATCGGTTGCGAGATCTTCACCGAGTAGTGGAGGCCCGTCTGGTCCATGATGCCGGTCGCGCTCGTCTCGCTCGGCAGGGCAAGGCGCTCGGGCCGGTAAATCGAGAGGTTCAGCGTGCCCGTGCTACCCGGGTCGGTGCCCGAGCTGTCCGCCGTCATGACCGGCGTCACCGAACCGTCCGGCAGTGAGTAAGTGGCGTTGGCCGCGTAGGGGGTGGTCACGAAGTAAGGAGCCACCTGGAGCTCGGTCGACGCGCTCGATCCCGCAGTCTGCGTGGCGTGCACCGTCAAGATCTGCCCCGGCGTCACCGAACCGATGATGTCGGTGCCGCTGACCGGCGAGATGCCCGCCCCGAGGGTGGCCGAGCACATCGGACCTGTGACACCGACCGGACAGCCGCTCGGGTAAGGCTTTAACAGGTAGGGCGGAGTATAT
>CAZLEC010000709.1:1138-2476 GCA_964558245.1 uncultured Burkholderiales bacterium
GGAGTAGATGTCGACCAGAGTCCGCCATCGGTACCGGCCCAGCCGACGTCTGCGCCGGAGCACCAGACGAGGGTTCCGCAGTCGACCGTGGCGGTGACGTCGGTTCCGGACGGGTCGTTGGGGAAGAGGGCGGTTTGGGGGACGACCGCGGTCACGCCGAAGCTCTGCGTCGGCAGGCCTTCGAGCCAGGTGTCGATGCCACTGGTCGTGAGCGAGTTGTCCGCGTGCCAGTTGATGGCCGCGTTCGCCGGCGACTGCAGCTGCGCCCAGGTGGTGATGGCGGTCGCCGCTGACGATGCGGCAGAGGGGTCGACCGTGTTCAAGGTGCCGTTACCGTTCACGTCCAGGTTCAGCGCGTTCGGGACGCCGGAGCAGTCGAGGCCCTGACCCGCCGCGGAGCCGGGCTGCGACTGGCCGGTCGCGTTGACCGCCGGGTCCGTCGAAGAGGGACATGCCTCGGAGTACGAGCCGCGGTTGGGGTCCGCTCCCGCCGAGGACGAGTCGTCGGCAGAAACCTCGCCCTCGCCGGGGAAGGGAATCCACTGCGCAGAGACGGACGCGGCGAGAGCGTCGACGTGCGCCGAGATGCGGCCCTTCGGCCCGACTTTGGCGTCCGGAATGCCGCGCTTCAAGAAGCCGTCGGAGCCGGCGCCGTACGGCTCGCCGGTCTTGTTCCGCGCCCGGACGACGTAGGTCCCGATGTACTTGGAGTTGACCTTGCTCGCGAGGAACCAGGCGGGAGTTCCCTTCGTGACGTTCCTCGCTTGGAGGGTCCCGATGGAGACGTTGGCCGCCTTCTTGATGGCCGAGAAGCCGAGGTAGTCGTCGGTCGGGCAGGTGCTCTTGTGGGTCTTGCAAGCGGGGTTGGCGATCTCGAGGCCCTTTGCGAGAACGACCGGCCCCATGTACGCACCCTTGGCGGAGAGCACCTGGACCGTCGCGTTCGTCAGCGCGTTGCGCGCGGCTGAGGGAATGGAGATGCTGAACGCGCCGCCGGAGCGGGGCGCGGACTCCCAGGCCCGACCGCCGAGGCTGAGCACGAGGACGCGACTGGAAACGGTCACGCCGGCGAGCTTGCCGGAGATCGTCACCGCCCCCGTCGCCGCTCCCGCGCTGGGGGCGGTTGCGCCGAGGGCGACGAGTGGAGTGGAGAGGCCGACGAGCGCCAGTGTGGCGACGGCCATGCGCTTACGGAACACCTGATCCCCCCTCGAAGGGGACGCGGCGGATGCGCTCGAGGTGAGTCGCTGTGGCCGCGCGATGCGTCCCGTCCGCAACCTCGTTGCGCGCATCGGTGCCCGCCCCACGAATTCAATTGTTGGCCGCGGGTTGGCCGCT
>CAZLEC010000710.1:0-2472 GCA_964558245.1 uncultured Burkholderiales bacterium
GTTCGTTCAGCGGCACGTCGTTCGCGCATCTCGGATTCATGACCAAGCTGCCCGGAAGCCTCCAGCGCGGGGGCACGACGTTCATCATGCAACGCTGGCGCGCCGGCGACGCCCTGGAGTTGCTCGCACGCGAGAAGATGACGACGGTCGCGGGCGTGCCGACTCAGCTGGCGTTGATGTTGCGCCACCCCGACTTCGACACGTTCGATCTCTCGACTGTTCGCTACATCATCGCGGGCGGCGGTCCGGTGACCCCGGGCCTCGCCGAGGAAGCGCGCCGCCGCTTCGGCGCGTTGCTCGCGACGCGCTACTCGTGCACCGAAGCCGGGATCGGTCTCGGCACCGCGTTCGACGATCCCGACGACGACGCGGTCGTGAGTGTCGGCCGGCCGCACCCGAGCGTCGACCTGGCCGTGCTCGACGCCGACGACCGACCGGTCCCGGCGGGAGAGGTCGGAGAGGTGTGCCTGCGCTCGCCCGCGGTCATGTCGGGGTACTGGCGCGATCCCGAGCAGACCGCGGCCGCGTTCACCGCCGACGGATACGTGCGCACCGGCGACCTCGGTTGGATCGACGACCGGGGCCGGCTCCGCCTGGTCGGTCGCAGCAAGGAGATGTACGTGCGCGGCGGGTACAACGTGTACCCGGTCGAGATCGAGAGCGTCCTGTCGACACATCCGGACGTTGCCGCGGTCGCGATCGTGCCGCGCCCCGACGACGTGATGGGCGAGATCGGCGTGGCGGTCGTGGTGCCGCGCGACCCGTCACGCGTGCCGTCGATCGCCGAGCTGCGCGCGTTCGCGGCGCCGCACGTCGCCGCGTACAAGCTGCCCGAAGCGCTCGTGGTGCGTACCGAGCTCCCCCTCACCGCCGGCGAGAAGGTCGACCGCCGTGCGTTGGTGGCCGAGCTGAACGACCCCGTAGCCTGACCCGACTCATACCCGTGCGGACGCAGTGGCGCACTCTCGCGCCGAAGGCCCACCGTCCGCCGCGAGGGAGCCATAGTCATGGAACTCGAATTCACCACGGATCAAGACGAGCTGCGCGACTCGATCCGTGCGGTGCTGACGAAGGAGAGCCCGGTCTCGCTGGCGCGCGCGGTCGTGGAGCGCGGCGATCGCCCGGCGGCGTTGTGGGCGACGATGGTCGAGCTTGGATGGCCGGCGCTCACGATCGCCGAGGCGCACGGAGGGATCGGGCTGGGCATGCTCGAGCTCGCGATCCTGGCCGAGGAGATCGGCCGGGTGATCGCTCCGGGGCCGCTCCTGGCGACCGTTTCGCAGTTCGCCCCCGCCGTGCGTGAGATCGGTACACCGACGCAGCAGGAACGGTTCCTCGGCGCCGTCGCCGCCGGCGAGATCACCGGTTCGCTCGCGATCGCGGAATCCGTCGGTTCGTTCGACCCGGCCACGGTGGCTACGACGATCGCGTTCGCGGGCGACCAGGTCGAGCTGTCGGGCACCAAGCGGTTCGTCGTGGAGGGTGACGCGGTCGACGAGCTCGTCGTGGTCGCGCGCCTCGCGGGCGCAACCGATGTGGAGGGCGTCCGTGCCGTCGTCGTGCCCGTCGCCGACACGCGTCCCACCGCGGTTCACGCGCTCGACGGCAGCCGGCGCCTCGCGCACGTCGATCTCGACGGCGTACGGGTCGGCCTCGACCGGGTGCTCGGCGATCCCGGCGCCTCGGCGGCGCCGCCGCTGCGCCGCGCGCTCGAAGAGGCCACGGTGGCGGCGGCGCTCGAGATGGTCGGCACCGCGCAGACGATCTTCGACACGACGCTCGAGTACGCGAAGCAGCGCGAGCAGTTCGGTGTGCCGATCGGGTCGTTCCAGGCGATCAAGCACAAGTTCGTCGACATGATGGTGGCGCTCGAGCGGGCCCGGTCGCTCGGTTACTTCGCGGCGCTGACGATCGCGGAGGACGACCCTCGCCGCACGAGCGCGACGTCGGTCGCCAAGGCGGCCGCCGGCGATTGCGAGCGGCTCCTCGCCAAGGAGGGAATTCAGATCCACGGCGGGATCGGCTACACGTGGGAGCACGACATGCAGCTGTTCGTGCGCCGCATCAAGTCGGGCGAGCCGCTGTTCGGTTCGAGCAGCTGGCACCGCCAGCGCATCGCCGAGCTGCTCGGCGTCTGACGAGCAGTTACAGCTAGGCGCGCAGCAGGATCTCGGCGAGGATGTAGAAAACGATGATCAGGCCGATCCCGGTGTACAGCGCGTTGATGTGCGTCTCGTAGATCACGTTGAGACCGGTGTTGCCGCGTCCACTGATCTTGCCGAGCGCGTTGAGCTCGAGCACGACGAGCACCGCGATACCGATCAGGAAGTAGAGGATCCACTTCGCACCGCCCGGCCGGATCGAGAAGTGGCTGAGCGCGTAGAAGTGCGATGCGCCGACCATGAACACGAGCAGCGGCAGCGAGAAGATCGTGTTCTGCCGCGATGCCATCGCGCCGGCGCGGGCCGCGGC
>CAZLEC010000711.1:0-2465 GCA_964558245.1 uncultured Burkholderiales bacterium
GGGCCCACACCCGACCAGTTGCGCATCTTCGGCGCCAAGCACACCGCACGCGCCCAGGCCGAGATCGCCGGCGTGCCGATGCTGGCCGGGACCGGCGTCGTCACCTCGCTCGACGACGCGCTGGCCGCGGCCGCGACCGTTGGTTACCCGGTCGTGGTGAAAGCGACGGCGGGCGGCGGCGGCATCGGCATGCGGGTGTGCGGCGACGCGGCCCAACTCGCCGACTCCTTCGAAAGTGCCCGCCGCCAAGCCGGCGCCGCGTTCGGCGACGAGCGCGTCTACCTCGAGCGCTGGCTCGCGAACGCGCGGCACGTGGAGGTGCAGATCGTCGGCGACGGCGCCGGCCGCATCGTCACACTCGGCGATCGCGACTGCTCGGTCCAGCGCCGGAACCAAAAGGTGCTCGAGGAATGCCCCGCGCCCGGGCTTCCCGACGCGTTGCGCGCGCGCCTGCTCGACGCCGCCGAGCGGCTCGGATCGTCGGTCTCGTACCGCTCGGCCGGGACCGTGGAGTTCCTCGTCGATGTCGGAACCGACACCTTCGCGTTCCTCGAGGTGAACGCCCGGTTGCAGGTCGAGCACACCGTGACCGAGGCGGTGTGGGGCGTCGATCTCGTGGAGTGGATGCTCCGCATCGCCGCCGGCGACACGACGGTGCTGGATTCGGCGCCGACACCGCGCGGCCACGCGGTCGAAGCGCGCGTCTGTGCCGAGAACCCGTGGCGCGGCCACGAACCGAGCGCGGGGATCCTCGACGCCGCGTCGTTTCCCGGCGACGTCCGTGTCGACACGTGGGTGGAGGCCGGCGCCGACATCACCGCGAACTACGACTCGCTCCTCGCCAAGGTGATCGCGCACGGCGACACGCGAGCAGTTGCGCTCGACCGCCTCGCCGGTGCGCTCGGCGCGACGCGCCTCGAAGGCGTCACCACCAACCTCGACCTCCTCCGCGCCGTGGTGACCGCGCCCGACTTCGTCGAGGCCCGGCTCTCCACTTCGTTGCTCACGGGCATCACTCCGAACGTTCGCGCGATCGAAGTGCTGTCGGGCGGGACCTTGACCACCGTGCAGGACCATCCGGGCCGGCTCGGCTACTGGTCGGTGGGCGTGCCACCGAGCGGTCCGATGGACGACCTGTCGTTCCGCATCGGCAACCGCGTCGTCGGTAACGCCGAAGGGGCGCCGGGCCTCGAGCTGACCGCCCGCGGGCCTCGCTTGCTCTTTCACGCGCCGAGCACCGTGTGCGTCGCGGGCGCGCCGAGCGCCGCCACCGTCGACGGGCGTCCCCTCCCCATGTGGGAACCGGTTGCGGTCGCAGAAGGCGAGACCGTCACCGTCGACGAGATCGGCCCGCCCGGTGTGCGCGCCTACCTGCTCGTGCGCGGCGGCATCGACGTCTCCCCGGTGCTGGGCAGCGCGTCGACGTTCACCCTCGGTGGATTCGGCGGATATGCCGGGCGTGCGCTGCGTACCGGCGACGTCTTGCGGATCGCCGAATCCGAAACCATCGAGACCGACGCGCGGGTCGCCGGCGAGCCACCTGACATCTCCGACGACTGGGAGATCGCGGTGCTCGTCGGACCGCACGGCGACCCCGAGTTCCTCACACCTGCCGACATCGACGCGTTCTACGCCACGGAGTGGCGCGTACACCACAACTCGGCCCGCACCGGCGTACGGCTCGTCGGCCCCGGCCCGTCGTGGGCCCGGCCCGACGGCGGCGATGCCGGCCTCCACCCTTCGAACATTCACGACACCGCGTACTCCGTGGGGTCGATCGACTTCACCGGCGACGTCCCGATCATCCTCGGGCCCGACGGTCCGAGCCTCGGTGGCTTCGTTTGCCCCGCGGTGGTCGTCGGCGGCGACCGGTGGAAGCTCGGTCAACTCCGGCCCGAAGCCCGCGTCCGATTCGTGCCCGTGAGCGACGACACCGCCGAGCAACGACGCACCGCGACCAACCACGCGCAACGCACGCCGGCACCCATTGCGCAAGCACCGCGCGACGCGGGCGGCGGGATCCTCGACTCGTGGCCCGCTGACGCCGGCCGGCCCGCGGTGCAATGGCGACGCAGCGGCGAGGACTACCTCCTCGTCGAGTACGGGCCGATGGTGCTCGACCTCGAGCTCCGGTTCCGGGTGCACGCGCTGCAGCAGTGGCTCGAGGAGTCGGCGCCACGCGGGATCATCGACGTGACGCCGGGGATCCGGTCGATCCAGGTGCACTTCGATCCCGATGCGGTGACGTCTCGGAAGATGCTCGACGTGTTGCGCGCCGCCGAAGGCGAGCTCCCGCCGACCGACGCGACCACCGTGACGAGTCGAACCGTGCACCTCCCGTTGAGCTGGGACGATCCCGCCACACGCGAGGCCATTCACCGGTACATGTCGACGGTGCGCGCCGATGCACCGTGGTGCCCGTGGAACATCGAGTTCATCCGGCGCATCAACGGCCTCGACTCCGT
>CAZLEC010000712.1:0-2464 GCA_964558245.1 uncultured Burkholderiales bacterium
CGTCGTCCGTGAACTGCTCCGGCGCGTACAACATGGACGGCTGATGGTACCGGCGCGGGTGCGCGTTCGAGCGGACGATCGCGACGCCTCAGATCAGGAGCCGGTAGGCGCCGGGAACCACCTCGAGCACCGTGCGGGCCCGGGGCGCGCGGGTGGCGCCGTCGATCTCGACCGGGACCGGGCGGGTGGCCCGTATCTCGACCCGTGCCCCCGTACGGGAGCGGATCCGGGGATGCGGCAGGTGCGATCCGCGCGTCAGCCGGCTGCGCATCAGGCGCCGCTCGCGGCGTGTGAGCTCGTACAGCTGGACTTCGGCCTTCCCGTCGCCCGGGTGGCCGCGCGGGACGAGATCGAGGCCGCGCAGGAACTGCCCGATCGCCACCACGACGGTCGTCGCCGGCCCCGAGAACCACGAGCGGCCGTCGAGGTCGATCTCGAGGCCGAACGACGGGCTCGACCACCGGAGACGGTCGGGCGGGGTCCCGAGGATGCACATGTTGCACGCGAGCGCCGACTGTCCGTCGCGTGCGCCGGCCGGGTCGGCGACGGAGAGCGCGTCCATCGGCAACTCGGTCCCGGCCGGCGGTCCGACCCGGCCCGGTTGCAGCCCCACCGCGCGAGCGACGTCACTCGTGGCGTCGGGGACGAAGCGGATCAGCAGCCCCCGTCGGCGCGCCACCGCGAGCGCGAGCGCGGCGTCGCCGCCGGCGACCTCGGCGTCGGGCGCCGACGACGTCGGGCTCCCCCACGGCTCACCGGGCCGGATCACGTCTGAGGGATGGTCACGGTGCTCGACGCGGCAACCACGCCGCGCCGGCACAGGTCGGCGGCGACACGCGCGGTCGCGGCCGTCTCGGCGACCGGGGCGACCTCGGCGATCTGGCGCAACAGGTCGATGACCTGCTTCACGTTGCGCACGAAGTCGCCGCCGGTCATCTCCTCGTCTTCCAGGATGTCGGCCAGCTCGTCGCCCTCGGCCCAGGCGTGGATCGCGGCGGTGAACCCCGGATCGGGCCGGCGGGTCTCGCTCAGTCGCTGGTCGCGCTCGGTGAGCCTCAGGTCCTTCCAGATCCGCTCGACGGCCCCGACCCGTTGGCGAACGGTCGGGTCGGGCCAGCGCCGCGGCGGCATCGGCTCGTCGCTGTCAGGCCCCCGACGCTGGTACACGAAGCACGACACGACGGCCGTGAGCGCGGCGGCGCCGACGTCGTCGAGGAGGCCCGTGCGCAGCGACTCGGCGACGACGAGGTCGCACTCCGTGTTGAGCCGCGACAGCAGGTGGCCGCTCGGCAGGAGCTCCCAGTCGGAGACGTAGCCCCACGACTCCAGCACCGCGAGCACGCGGTCGAACTGCCGGGCCAACGTCTCGGTCCGGCCGGAGATCCGCCGTTCGAGACGCGCGACTTCGCGGGCGATGCGGTCGGCCTGCCACGCGCTGCGCAGGGCCGCATCCGTCCCGGCCGCGCCGTGCAGCGGATGCGCGCGCACCCGGGCCTGGAGCTCGTCGACCCGCGCGTCGGCGTCGCCGTCGGAGGCGTTGACGTCGGGCAACCGCCGCAGCAGCGCGACGGCGGCCCGCTGGAAGCTCGGGCTGCGCGGCGCGAACGGCCGGGGCAGCTCGACCGTCGCCAGGCGGCGAATCGGGCCGGGAAAGTCGTCGGGCGCCCATCGCACCATGGTGCGCTGCTGGGTGAGCGCGAGCACGCGGTTCCCCGAGCGGCCGCGCTCCTGCTTCAGCACGACGGCGCGCCCACCGCGTTTGGGCGCCATCACGACGTCGCCCGGTCGCAGCTTGTCGAGCCGGCTCGCCTGGGCCGCGTGCGCGGTCCGGCGCGCGTCATCGAGTGCGGCCAGCAGCGCGCGGTACTCCTCGATGTCGCCGGTGGGGTGCTGGGCGACGTTGCGCGCGCGGTCGAGCTCGGCGCGCGTTCGGTCGAGCTGGCGGGTCAACGACACGGCGTCGCGGTCGGCGTGGAACTGCGCGAACGACAGGTCGAGGAGCCGGCGCGCCTCCTCGCGTTCGTATCGCTGTACGAGATTCGCCGCCATGTTGTACGTCGCGCGGAACGACGACGTGAGCGCGTACGTGCGGCGCGACGCGAGACCGGCAACCTGGTCGAACCCGATGAACGGATCCCAGAGCACGATCGCGTACCCGACGTCGTCGATCCCGCGGCGCCCGGCGCGGCCGCCGAGTTGGGTGTACTCCCCCGGGGTGAGGAGCTCATGGTGCTCGCCCGTTAACTTCGAGAGCTTCTCGACCACCACCGAGCGCGCGGGCATGTTGATCCCGAGTGACAGCGTCTCGGTCGCGAACACGACTTTCAGCAACCCCGCGGAGAACGCCTCCTCCACGGCCTCCTTCATCGGCGGGACCATTCCGGCGTGGTGCGCGGCGACGCCGGCCTCGATCCCCGCCAGCCACCCGTCGTACCCGAGCACGTCGAGATCGGCGTCGTCGAGC